>DASYOM010000093.1:0-27888 GCA_036007765.1 Chitinophagaceae bacterium
CCCATTGGTCGCTTCCGCCAAACTGCAGTCTGCAATTTTTATTTTGATACAGCCAGTAAAAATCATAACCCTGTACGAGCTGGTAAGTGAACTCAGTAAAGCTCATTCCATTCTCAGATTCCAACCTTTTCCGCACACTATCCTTTGCCATCATATAATTTATAGAGATATGCTTACCTGAATCTCGTATAAAATCCAAAAATGAAATTTCTTTAAACCAGTCATAATTATTGACCATTTCAGCTGCGTTTAGCCTGCTCTCATTAAAATCCAGAAACCCTGCAAGTTGTTTTTTTACAGATTCCTGGTTATAATTTAATACTTCGGTACTAAGAAGATTCCGTTCCTCGCTTTTTCCTGAAGGGTCTCCAACCATTCCCGTTGCTCCCCCAACTAAAGCAATTGGTTTATGCCCATAGTTTTGTAAATGAACCATCAGAATTATCGGTATAAGGCTCCCGATATGAAGACTATCTGAAGTGGGATCAAAACCAACATACGCTGTAGTTAGTTCTTTACAAAGCTGCTCCGCTGTTCCGGGAATAATATCCTGGATAAGGCCTCGCCATTTCAATTCAGCTATTACGTCTTCCATATAATTTTTCAGATTGAAGCAGCCATGTTTAATTAAATGCTTCAAAAATAACCCACAAAACTAAATAACGTTATAGGAATTATTTAAATTAGTACTTCTATAATTTAAAAGTGTCCGCTTTAAAGTTTACAATACTTGTTTATTAATTTGAGATTATTTCAAAATGTTTTTCTAAAATAGAATAAAAAGGAACTGGAAATTTATCGAATTCAGGGCCTAAATGACTGTGTCAATTATTGATGAAGATTTGCTTAATTTTATTACGGCGCAGCTATCAATTAAATACAATATATATAAATAACAATCGTTTTAATTACACGGGAATTACACTGAATCTATCGATAAACCGACTTTCTTTCTTATGAGAATTGCTCACATTCTAAAAATCATTACCCTGTTGCTATTCCCTTGCCTGGGATTTACTCAATTCAGAAAATATTCTAATGAATTTCTAAATATAGGTGCAGGAGCACGGGGGCTGGGTATGGGTGCAGCACAAGCTGCTTCGGTTTCTGATGGCACAGCGGGATACTGGAACCCCGCGGCATTAACAGGAGTTAAGGATAATCCTTCCATTAATTTCATGCATGCCAGTTATTTTGACAATATTGGAAAATACGATTATGGAAGTGTGGCTATTCCTGTAAGTGATAATAAAAGAACGTTAGGGCTTTCCATTTTAAGATTCGCGGTAGATGATATTCCTAATACACTTTTCCTTGTTGAACCAGATGGAAGTATTAATTATGGTAACATCACAACTTTCTCCTCAGCAGATTATGCTCTTTTATTATCTTTTGCCCAAAAAATTAAGGATAACGATGATGTAAAAATGAGCTTTGGCGGAAATGCAAAGATCATATACAGGAAGGTCGGTCATTTTGCTTCTGCTTGGGGCTTTGGCTTTGATGCAGGTTTTAAATTGCAAAAAAATAACTGGAGTTTTGGTATAGTTGCGAAAGACCTTACTACCACCTTCAATGCATGGTCATTTACTTTTACCGATAAAGAAAAAGAGGTATTTTATCTTACTAAAAATGATATCCCTGTAAAATCAACTGAGCTTACTGCGCCCCGCCTCACTATCGGAAACTCTTATAATTTTAAGCTTGGCGCATCAGTAAATATTCTTGCTGAAGCAGATCTTGACTTCACTTTTGATGGAAAAAGAAATACTGTAATAAGTGGCAGCCCTGTAAGTGTTGACCCTCATGGAGGCATTGAGGCTTCCATAAATGATGTTTTTTTTGTAAGAGCAGGCGTATCTAATTTTCAAAAAGCTCTGGCTAACAGCGATACATTGAATCAAAAAAAAGTATGGATTTACCAGCCAAGCCTTGGAGCGGGTTTTAAAATTAAAAATGTGAGAATTGATTATGCCTTCACCAATCTTGCTAACCAATCTAATCCATTATACACACACATTTTTTCTCTAAGATTTGATCTTACAAAAAAAGAAAATAATTAAGGTTTCAAATAACAACAATGAAAAAATTATTATTACTTTCTTTCATCTTCATATATGTAGCAGGATTTTCACAACCCTATACTAATAGCTGGATTGATTATAATAAAGTTTATTACAAATTTTACGCAGGCAGGGATGGTGTATACCGCATTCCTCAATCTGTATTAAATGGAATATCATTAGGAAACACACCTGCCGAGCAATTTCAACTATGGAGAAACGGGCAGGAAATACCTTTATATACTACAACTCCTACAGGGCCATTAGGTGCGTCCGGTTACATAGAATTTTGGGGAGTTATGAATGACGGAAAAGCGGATACAAAGCTTTATCGCGATCCCGATTACCAGCTCTCTGATCATTACAGTTTACAAACAGATACATCTTCCTATTTTTTAACTGTCAATCCATCCGGCAATAATCTAAGGTTTACTGATGCACCAAATAATGTTGCGGGCAATACACTGCCAGCTGAACCTTATTTTATGAACACCCGTGGAAATTATTATAAAGATCAAATTAATGTCGGCTATGGCTTGCCGCTTGGAAGTTATGTGTATTCATCTTCCTATGATATTGGAGAAGGATGGTCCACGAATGATATCTTTCCAGGCTATGGGTTATCTGCAGGCTTTGACAGCCTTAATATATTTCCCGGAGGCCCAAATGTTTCTTTCAAATTTGGGACAACCGGAAATGCATTGAACGGGCGAAATATCAGGATAAAGTTTTTTAATACTGTTGTTGACGATGAGCCTATGCCATATTTTACTTATATAAAAAAAACGCTCACTAATATTCCAACCAGCTACCTGCTTAGCAATGTTTTTTTAGTTATTACATTCGAAGACATCTCAACAGTAACGACTGACAGGATTGTAGTTTCTTTTGTTGAACTAACTTATGCCAGTAAATTTAATTTCAATAATAAAAGTAATTTTTCTTTTGAGTTACCCGCAACTGCTACAGGAAATTATCTTGTAATAGATAACTTTAATTATGGGTCAACATCCCCGGTTTTGCTTGATATGTCAACTAATGCAAGGTATACGGGTGATGTAACTTCTACACCGGGCAAAGTGAAGTTTGCATTGCCTCCATCGTCGATTGCACAAAGAAAATTTGTATTGATGAGTGAAGATCCGGCGGGGGTAAACAAAATAAACACTTTATCTGCAAAGAACTTTACAAATTTTAGCTTAGCTGCAAACCAGGGGAATTATCTTATAATTAGCAATCCTGCTTTATTTGATAATGGCTCTGGAATTAATAATATTGACCTGTATAAACAATATAGAAGTTCCGCCGTGGGAGGTGGATTCAATGTGAAGATTTATAATAGTGATGAGCTTATCGATCAGTTTGCTTATGGTATCAAAAAACATCCGGCCGGGATAAAAGATTTTATACAATTTGCAAAAAATACATTTCCGGCTCCTCAATATGTTTTCCTTATGGGTAAAGGAATTACTTATAATGATTACAGGCGCAATGAAAGCAGCCCTTATGCAGATAAATTAAATCTTGTTCCTACTTTTGGCAACCCGGCATCAGATGTATTATTGTCATCGCCTTATGGAAGTATAATACCCAGCATTCCTATTGGAAGACTTTCTGTAGTTTCAGGAAATGAGGTCGGGAATTACCTGCAAAAAATAAAGGAATACGAGCAAGCCCAGGCTTCAGGGAACCAGACGCTTGGCAATAAGCTTTGGATGAAAAATGTGGTGCATGTTATTGGTGGAAAAGACAGTTCGGAAAGTGATCTTTTTAAATTTTACATGAACCAATATAAAAACATTATAGAAGATACATTGTATGGGGGCAAGGTGGAAACATTTGCAAAATCTTCTAGTTCTGCTGTACAGTTAATATCAAGTAAACGGATTGAAGAATTGTTTAATGAAGGAATAAGCCTTTTATCATATTTCGGCCACTCTTCAGCTAATACCCTTGAATTTAATTTGAATGATCCTAGTTTTTATTCAAACCAGGGAAGGTATCCATTCTTCTCTGTAAGCGGGTGTACTGCAGGCAACAATTATATTTATGATCCGTTACGGATTACCCAGAGCAATTTATCTATTTCAGAGAATTTTGTACTAGCCAGTCAGCGAGGATCTATAGGCTTCCTGGCGAGCTCGCATCTTGGCGTGCCCCCATATCTTAATAATTATGATGACCAACTTTACCGGCAATTAAGTATAGATAATTATGGCAACAGCATTGGAAATGATATGAAAAATGTTATAACCAATCTTAATGGTGGAAATAATTCGATAGATTATCTTACAAGGACGCATCTTGAAGAAATAGCTTTACATGGTGATCCGGCATTAAAAATAAATCCCCATCCGAAACCGGACTATGTAGTGGAGGACCAGCAGGTAAAAATAAATCCACCTTTTATTTCAGTATCAGCAAATAGTTTTGTACTCGACGCAAAAGCTTATAACATTGGCAGGGCGATTGAAGATTCTATAACTTTCGAAGTTAAAAGAACTTACCCAAATGGTACTACCGACATACTTATCCGTAAAAGAATCGCCGGTATAAAATATGCGGACTCTGTGAACCTTATTGTTCCTATTATTTCTTCCAGGGATAAAGGCCTCAATAGGATTACTGTCACAATTGATGCAGATAATGAGGTTAATGAAATTTCAGAAAGCAACAATAGCATTGTAAAAGATTTTTTTATTTATGAAGATGAAGCAAAACCGGCGTATCCATATGATTATGCGATTGTAAATGTCGGCAATCAAAAATTATACGCTTCGACTGCAAATCCCGTAAGCACTCCAAAAGATTATATTATGGAGATTGACACTACTTTGCTTTTCAATTCTCCTTTAAAAGTTTCCAAAACTGTAAATGCTCCTGGTGGAGCAATAGAATTTGATCCAGGGTTCAGTTATACCGATAGCACGGTTTATTACTGGCGTGTTTCACTAAAGCCCGCTTCTAATTTACCAGCCGATTATCATTGGAACAATGCCTCATTTATATACCTTGCAAATAGTTCAGTTGGATCAAACCAATCGCATTATTACCAGCATTTATTTAGCGATACTCAAAACATAAGGCTTGATAGTTCAAGGCAATGGATTTATCCCAAAATCCGAAACACCATTTATGCAAACAATGGAGTTTATCCTACAGCAGCAACAACGGGAACAGATATACTTGTATCAGTAAATGGAAGCGATTTTACAAGTGCAGTGTGCGGCATTAATGGATTGATCTTTTCCGTTATAAATCCCCTTACTCTTAAACCATGGCTTAATGTAATGGGAACACCTACGGGATTATACGGTAGCGATCCCGTGTGTCAGGCAACAAGGATAGGTAATTTCCAATTCAATAATCTTACACAGGCAAGAAGAAAACTTGTAATGGATTTCCTGGATTCTATCCCGGATGATTATATTGTTGTTGCCCGCTATATTTCAGGCACTGATTCTGCAAGCAATACCTATGCAGCTGAATGGGCATCGGATACTGCGGTTTATGGAGCAAACAATTCAATATACCACAGGCTTAAATCACAAGGCTTTGTGCTTATAGATTCTTTCGATCGCCCAAGAGCATTCATATTTACTTACCAAAAGAATAATCCATCTTTCCAACCGGAATTTGTTTTCTCCAAAGGCTTTTATGATAAAATAGAACTTAGCAAACCATATATAACATCCGATTCGTTAGGTTATATTACATCTCCAAAATTTGGCCCGGCTACTTTATGGAAAGAGATGCATTGGAGAGGAACCAGCCTTGAGCCAGCTTCGCCGGATAATCCCCAGGTACAAATAGTTGGAATTGATACCTTGGGTAACCAGTCTATACTTTTCACATTAGATAAAAATATGCAGGATGTGGATATATCCTCGGTAAATGCAGCCCGGTATCCATATATACAACTTAAGATGCGCAATGCTGATAGCATAAAGTTCACTCCCTACCAAATTTCTTACTGGAGACTGAATTATGATGCAGCACCTGAAGGGGCACTAACTCCAAGCTTATTCTTTGCATCAAAAGACACATTGGAGCAAGGGGAAATATTGCATTTTGGAATTGCATTTAAAAATATTAGTTTACCAGCATTTGATAGTATTAAAATAAAACTTGCTATCATTGACAATAATAATGTTACTCATATAATTCAGCTACCAAGGCAAAAACCACTAATAAGCGGAGATACTATTATATTAAAATACGATATTGATACAAAACCGTACTCGGGTGCAAATATCATATTAGTTGATTTTAATCCTGATAATGATCAGCCGGAACAATACCACTTTAATAACTTCCTTTATCAGAACTTCTATGTTAATGGCGACAAATACAATCCGTTATTGGATGTTACATTCGACGGACTTCATATTTTAAACCGCGATATTGTTTCTGCAAGGCCACATATTCTTATCAAGTTAAAAGATGAAAGTAAATCTCTTGCGCTCAACGATACATCGCTAATAAAAGTACAGATACGCTTTCCGGATGGTTCTTTAAAAATTTATAAGTTTGATAATGATACCCTGCGTTTCACGCCCGCAAATTTAGCGACTGGAGAAAATACTGCTACCATCGATTTCTCACCATTACTTAGCGGAGACGATGAAGAGTATGAATTAATAGTTTCAGGGAAGGATGCCACTGGCAACCAGGCCGGCGAATTGGATTATCATATCAACTTCCGGGTGATCAGTAAACCTATGATTTCGAACCTGCTTAACTATCCAAATCCTTTTACTACATCGACGGCTTTTGTATTTACTGTTACAGGAACGGTTATACCTCAAAACATTCGGATCCAAATATTAACCATTACCGGAAAAATCATTAGAGAAATTACGAAGGATGAGTTAGGTCCACTTCACATTGGAAGAAACATCACTGAATTCAAATGGGATGGTAGCGATATGTACGGACAAAAAGTTGCAAATGGTGTGTACCTATATCGTGTTCTTACAAATCTGAACGGTAAATCTTTAGAGAAGTTTACAGATAATGGAGACAATACGGATAAATACTTTACGAAAGGATATGGCAAGATGTATTTTATGAGGTAAAATGTGATTAATTTATTAAACTCTTTTTTATAAAAGCTTTTGCCCGCAGGTTACTGGCAAAAGCTTTTATTATTAGTGATGAACATATTATTTACTTACATTCATGATGTAGCATTCCACTTGTTATACAATCAAATATTGACCAATACAATTGAGCAGTAAATTATCAGCAGGTTTACAAAACAAAATGTACTTTCCTCAATTAGATTCTATCAGAGGAATGTCTTTTCTGGCTATTTTTTTATATCATTCTTTTCATATTTCACATAAGGGCTTTTTTTTAGCGGAGTTTATTACTTATCTATATAATAATTTACCACTTGCAATTGATGTTTTCTTTATTTTATCCTCCTTTCTATTAACTTACCTGGCATTAAATGAATATAAAAAAAGGAATAATTTTTCTTTTAAAAATTATTTTACCCGCCGTATTTTAAGAATCTGGCCACTTTATTTTTCAATACTGATCCTGGCATTTCTGGTTTTCCCTTTTATAGCCAGGCAGTTCGGGACTTCTCTTACTTTGCCCAATTCTTTATATTATATATTTTTTATAGCTAATTTTTACACTATAGATCATGTATTCTTTTTAAAATTTTTATGGACTATCTCTGTTGAGGAACAATTTTATCTTTTTTGGGGTCTTTCTTTGCGGTTCTTTCATAAAAAATTAAAAACTATAATAGCTATTCTTTTTTTATTAAGTGTTTCTTCATCTATATATTTCATTATAAAAGGAAGCAGTAGTTATTATTTAACTGTTACTTATTTATTTGATTTTGCATGTGGCGCTTTAGCTTCTGCATATATCTTTTCGGAAAGCCGTTTAATCATTTGGCTAAAAAAATTATCGCGTAGCGGCACATACGCTTTTTACCTTTATTTAATTTTTCATTTTATTCTTTTTTATTTTTTAGATGCCAATACTAAAGGAGTGGCAAATGATTTTGCGGGGCTTTTAAACCGTTATCTGTTTATTATTTACATTTCGCTTTTTATTATTGAGCAAATGATAAATAATTCCCGTACTAAGATGTTTGCTAAAAGCAGGTTTTTGATTTTAACCGGTAAACTCTCCTATGGCTTATATTGTTTTCATGGCATTACGATCACATTTATAAATCTATTAGTGCAACATTTTGAAATAAATATTATGAACTGGTTGCTGGTGATTATTTATTTCACAGTTAATTATTTAATTGCTGCTATAAGTTATAATTATTTAGAACTTCCATTCCTTAGATTAAAAAACAAGTGGAGAAGAATTTAATAATTTATATCCCAACTGTTTTGCCTTTGTCGCGAAATTAATATAATAACTTCGCTCCCACTATGACTGAAGAGATATATGATGTAATAATTATTGGTGGCGGCCCAATCGGCCTGGCATGTGGAATTGAAGCAAAAAGTGCGGGATTGAATTACATAATTTTTGAAAAAGGCACGCTTGTAAATTCATTGTTTAATTATCCTGTGAACATGACTTTTTTCAGCACAAGTGAAAGGCTGGAAATAGGCGGTGTGCCTTTTGTGAGCAGCAGCGTTAAACCTACCCGAAATGAATCTTTGGAATACTACAGAAGAGTTACATCATCATTCAATCTTAAAGTACGTTTATTCGAAGCGGTTAAGAAAATTTCAGGATCATTTGAAAATTTCACTGTAAAAACTTCTAAAGTTGAATACAGGTCTCGCACGATAATAATTGCAACTGGGTTTTATGATATTCCTTACCCATTACATGTAAAAGGTGAAAATCTTGAAAAGGTAAAACACTATTATGATGATCCCCACTTTTATGCATTTCAGAAAGTATTGGTAGTTGGAGCAGCCAACTCTGCTGTAGATGCAGCACTTGAAACATGGCGCAAAGGTGCCGAAGTAACTATGGTAATACGGGGAGATAAAATAAGCGATCGTGTGAAATACTGGGTGAAACCTGATATAGAAAACCGCATTGCAGAAAATTCCATTAAAGCATATTTCAATTCTACGATTGCAGAAATAAGGCCACATGATGTAGATATTAAAACTCCAGATGGTATTATTGCCATTAAAAATGATTGGTTAATTGCAATGACCGGCTACCAGCCAAATCTTCAATTTCTAAAAAGCCTGGGCATCCGGCTTTCAGCTGATGAAATATCCAAACCGGATTATAATGAAGAAAATTATGAGAGTAATGTAAACGGTATTTATTTAGCAGGGGTAATATGTGGAGGAATGAATACGCATCGCCTCTTTATTGAAAATTCAAGAGAGCATGCAGAGAAAATAATTAAAGACATTCGTAAAAAATCCATCGTAAAAGGTGAAACGGTTGACATTTAACATTGAACTTTTTATTGTGAACTCACCTTTTCGTTTCTTCTCTCTTTAATATCTTTTTATAACGTTTTTCGCTAAGATCATATGTGAAATGCGTTGCAAGAAATCCCGTTACAATGGAAATGATGAGTATTAGGTAAATTAAACTTTCGCCACCTATTTCCCATGCTTCTGTAAATAATTTTGCGAGGAAAAAAATTACGAGAAATGAAACAACCGTCCATGCTATGGTAAACTGCAGGTAATATTTCCATCGGGGCCCACTCTTTTGTTCGAGCCAATGGTTAATAAAATGTTTTTCCTGGTTTGTGATCATAGTCACTAAGATATTTCGATTTCGCCTTTCATATAAAACACACATCTGCCTGACATAGTTACCCTGTCTCCATGTTGTTCACAAAAAATTTCACCGCCACGTTTCGAAAGTTGCAGGGCATCCATTTTCGTTTTGTTTAGTTTTTTACTCCAAAAAGGAATTAATTGTGAATGAGCAGAACCAGTAACAGGATCTTCATCAACCCCTGCGGTTGGCGCAAAAAAACGGGACACAAAATCAACTTTATTTCCCGTAGCTGTTATAATAATTTTATATCCGGTTTGATGTATCAAAGAAAAATCCGGGGCACAATTCTTTACTGAGTATTCATCTTTTAATAATATTAATAGATCCCTATTTTTATAAATGCCCAAAATATCTACACCCCCAAGCGCATCTTTAAGTTGAAGAGGCGGGTTATTAAATATTTCAGGTTCCCATGAAGGAAAATCCATGTCAATAAATCCATCTTTTTTTGTAACCCTTAATACGCCGCTTTGAGAATTAAAATTTATAACAGGTTTATCAAAATTTAAAATATTGAATAACACAAATGCAGATGCGAGAGTAGCATGGCCGCATAAATTGATTTCCACCGTTGGGGTAAACCATCTTATATCAAAATCACCATTTTCTGCATTGTCATTTCGGGGCACAAAAAAAACGGTTTCACTTAGATTATTTTCCAAAGAAATTTTCTGCATCAGCTTTTCATCAATCCAATTTTGCAAGGGTATAACTGCGGCGGGATTCCCGCCAAAAAGCTGATCAGTAAAAGCGTCTATCTGGTATAGGTTCAATTTCATTTTTTAGTTTTTAATTGAAAATGCTTGCCTCATTCCTCCATCATTTCTTTTGCTGCATATTTTACATCTTCCACATTAGGTTTACTAAAATAATCACCATCGCTACCATAGGCAGCCCGGTGTGCTTTACCGGTTATTGTACGCGGTGCAACATCAAGCCAGCGATAACCGCCTTGTTCCTCCATCACTTTATTGAACATGTAAGCGGCAGCCCCTCCAGGAACATCTTCATCAATGAAAATGATACGGTTTGTTTTTTTGAGAGAATTTAAAATAATATGTGGGAGATCAAAAGGAATAAGTGTTTGCACATCTATTATTTCACAACTAATTTTTAGTTTCTCCAGTTCTTCAGCGGCTTCGTGTATTATTCTTAATGTTGAGCCATACGATACCATAGTTATATCATTCCCTTCTCTTATTACTTCCGGAACTCCTAACGGGACTGTATATTCAGTTAAATTAGAAGGCAACTTTTCCTTTAAGCGATAACCATTCAGGCATTCTATCATTATTGCCGGATCGTTACTTTGAAACAAAGTATTGTACATACCTGCTGCCTGGACCATATTTCTTGGTACACATATGTACATACCACGAAGCGCATTAATTATCATACCCAGTGGAGAGCCGCTATGCCAGATACCTTCCAGCCTATGGCCACGTGTACGCACAATTAGCGGCACACTTTGCTGACCGATTGTACGATAATGCGTTGTGCAAACATCGTCACTTAAAGGCTGCAATCCATACAATAGATAATCGAGATATTGTATTTCAGCAATTGGCCTGAGGCCACGCAAGGCTAACCCAATTCCCTGGCCCATAATAGATAATTCGCGAATGCCGGAATCAAAAATCCTTCCCTCACCATATTTTTCCTGGAGTCCGCTGAATCCCTGGTTTACATCGCCAATGTGGCCAAGATCCTCGCCAAAAGCAACAATTTTTTTGTTCACAGAGAACAGGGCATCAAAGTACCTGTTAAGCACTTCATAACCATTAATCATTTCAGAATCTTCATCATAGCTGGCTGGAATTTGTTTAATTTTTATTGCTGCTTTCGGGCCTTCATTATAAAGATGCGAATCGTATAATTGCGCATATTGGTTTTTTAAGCTGGTATAAAATTCTTTAAGTTGCGACCTGGCATTTGAAGATTTTGTAATATCCATTGTATCGGCAAGCACCTTCATTATATCCCGGCGCATTGGCTCTGCAATAGCCTTTAAATTGTCTGCCATTTTTTGAATCGCATTATCCTGGCTTTCATTTGAGACTTTCTCAAGAAAAGTTGCAACTTCATTTACCTGATGTTCTATAGGTATAATATATTTCTCCCAGGCATTTTTGCGGCTTTGCTTTACAAACTCCTTCGCCTCATATTCAATGGTGTCCAGATCGGTATCCTCTGCCAGGGCATTAGATATAAGCCATTCCCTCATTTGCTTTTTACAATCCCATTTCTTTTCCCAGTCGAGCCTTTCAGGATCTTTATAACGCTCATGGCTACCTGAGGTAGAATGTCCTTGTGGCTGAGTAATCTCCTCCACATGAAATAACGCGGGAGTATGCGTTTCACGAATATTTTTTATAGCTCCTTCCAGTACCTCGCACATTCCTGCATAATCCCATCCTTTTAATTTATAGATATTTATCCCGTTAGTACCTTCTTCTTTTTGCAAGCCTGATAATGCCTCAGATATAGATGATTTTGTGGTCTGAAATTCTTTTGGAACGGAAATACCATAACCATCGTCCCATACAAAAACTGCAAGAGGAACCTGCTGTACTCCGGCAGCATTCATAGTTTCCCAGAAATGGCCTTCAGAAGTAGAAGCATCTCCAATGGTACAAAAGCAAACTTCATTTCCATTATTGCTTAAGTCTTTCATTTCGTGGTAAGAATCTACCGTCCTGAAAATTTTTGAAGCTAAGGCCAGCCCAAGGGCCCTGGGCATCTGACCCGCTGTAGGAGCAATATCAGCGGAAATATTCTTTTTTTGGGCAAGTGGAAGCCAATTTCCATCCTCATCTACAAAGCGTGTAGCGAAATGAGAGTTCATTTGCCTGCCTGCACTGAATGGATCATTATTTATATCAGTATCTGCATATAACTGCGAAAAAAATTGTTCCACAGTTGACAAACCCGTTGAGAACATAAATGTTTGGTCGCGGTAATATCCTGCCCTGAAGTCACCGGGCATAAAAAATTTCGCCATTGCAACTTGAGCAACTTCTTTTCCGCCTCCGAAAATTCCAAATTTTGCTTTGCCTGTCAATACTTCTTTTCTACCCATGAGGCTGGCCTCGCGGCTTTCACATACAATGCGGTAATCCTTTAAAACTTCCTTCTTAAAATTATCAAAAGACAGTTTTTCGGAAATCAGGGCTTCATTATCTGGGAAGTTATCCATTCGGCAAAAATATTAATAATGAATGATTGTTAAAAATGTAATAACCTTCTCACAATTTGCAACCTTTTCCTTCGTTTTATTATCTTTGAGGTCGTTTAAATTAAGCAAATGAAAATAATTTTTACTTTATTATGTGGCCTGTTTTTTTCGTATGCAACAATAGCTCAAACGAATACTATTACCAAAAAGAAACTTAAAACAATTAGTTCAGCTACAACAACTGCAGAAACAACACCAGCAACTTTAGTTTCGTTGCCTGGATCTGATTCCTCAAAACTTGCTCCTGAAGTGCTTAGCCTTACTGAAACTGAATATGATTTTGGAAAAATACCACAAGGCAAACCTGTTACTCATATTTTTGAATTTAAAAATGTGGGTACTTCACCTTTTTCACTCGACAATGTACAGGCGAGTTGCGGATGTACAACTCCTGAATGGAATAAAGATGTCATAGCTGCCGGCGCTACTGCAAAAATTACTGTTGGTTACAACGCACAAAATGAAGGTATATTTGCAAAACCGGTTACTATAACTTACAATGGAAATCAAACCAAACAAATCATCATAAAAGGCGATGTATGGAAAACTCCGGTAAGTTCTGCTCCTGAAAATACTAAAATTAATTCTTTAAAAAACGAATAATAAACAAAACTCTTAAAAAAATAACATGAAAAAAATGCTATTCGCAATTCTTGCCCTGTCTTCAACTTCGTTGTTTGCTCAAAAAAAAGCAGATGATGTAGCTAAACTTGATGTTCAAACTTATGATTTAGGAAAAGTAAAACAAGGTGTCCCTGCTACTGCAACTTTTGTTGTAACAAATATTGGTTCTGAACCTTTGTTAATAGAGCAGGCAAGCCCTACATGTGGCTGTACTATTTCTGATTACACTAAATCTGAAATTGCTCCGGGAAAGACAGGATATATTAAAGCGACTTACAATGCGGCTAATCTTGGTCATATTGATAAAACGCTCACCGTGAAATTTGCAGGAGCTGATGATGTAAAATCAATAAAGCTTACAGGGGATGTGCTTGAACCCACTGCTTACGATAAAGAAATGGCTGATAAGGGAACTAAGGTAAAAACCGATGCGGCTGCGTCTTCAACTAAAAAAGAAAAGAAAGAAAAGAAGGCAATGGCTACTTCTTCCAAATCTTAATAAATAATTTCTAAACATCAACCCCTGCAATGTCAGGGGTTTTTTTGTGCCTTTTCAAATAAAAGTGTATTAGATATTTAAGAAATGCTATTTTATAGCTCTATAAAATTAAGACTCTATAAAACAAATCCTTTAGGTATTTTTTATTTCAACAAGTAACTCCTGTAATACTTTTTTAGCATCACCAAATAACATAGAAGTTTTAGGCTGAAAAAACAATTCGTTTTCGATACCTGCATAACCAGGTTTCATACTCCTTTTATTTACGATAACTGTTTTAGCTAATTCAACCTCAAGTACAGGCATACCATATATTGGGGAGGAAGGATCGTTTTTTGCAGCAGGATTTACTACGTCATTGGCTCCCAATATTAATACGACATCAGTTGTTTTAAACTCTTTATTGGCATCCTCCATTTCCAAAAGCTTTTCATAGTTTACATCCGCTTCAGCAAGTAATACGTTCATGTGCCCAGGCATGCGACCGGCGACTGGATGAATTGCATATTTCACTTCCACTCCTTTTTCGTTCAAAAGCTTTTCGAGCTCGTGGCATGAGTGTTGAGCCTGCGCAACTGCCAATCCATAGCCGGGAACTATCATTACTTTTTTTGAGTAAGCCATTAGCATGGCAGTATCGCTAAGTGAAATTTCTTTATAATTACCAAATTCACTTTGATTGCCACCATCAGATTTAGAGGAGCCTCCGAATGATCCTATCAAAACATTCTTAAGGCTCCTGTTCATTGCCCGGCACATTAAAATAGTAAGAAGAGTTCCTGCCGCCCCAACGAGTATGCCACCGGTAAGCATGGCTTTATTATTATATAAAAATCCTCCGCATGCAGCCGCAACTCCTGTGAAAGAATTGAGCAATGAGATCACTACCGGCATATCTGCACCACCAATTGGCAGGACGAAAAAAACACCGTATAAAAGTGCTAGGAATACTGTGATGAAGAAAGGAATATTAGCGCCCTTTACATTTGTTTGATAGGTAAAAACTGCTGCAGCTAAAACCAAAGCGAGAACAAGAAGATTAAAAATATGTTGCCCTCTAAAAGAAAAGTCTTTTATTTTTCCACTCAGCTTTCCCAATGCTATCATGCTTCCAGCAAACGATACACTTCCAATAATAGCTCCTGCTACTATCGTTAAATAATGACCTGCAGGAACTACATCAGAAAACCATGTAGAATCAAGCATTCTATTTTCCTGGAATAAATAATCAAATTCTACAATTGAAATTAAAGCGGCACATGCACCACCCATGCCATTAAAAAAGCTTACCAGTTCAGGCATTGCTGTCATCTTTACTTTTTTTGCAGTAAGAGTGCCTATTATACTTCCGATAATAATGCCTCCAAAGATCCATCCATAATTTCCTAACCTTTTTCCATCGTTTTCATACAAAAAAATGGTACCTGCTATTGCAATGGCCATACCGGCGGCGGCAATTAAATTGCCTCGTCTTGCAGTAGCAGGATTAGACAACATTTTTAAGCCAAGAATAAAAGTTACAGATGCAATAAAATAACAGAGAGATAAAATGCTGATGCCCATTAATTGGTTTATTCGTTGATTGGTTAAGTTGTGCTATTTGTGGCTTATTTTTTCTTTTTGAACATTTCAAGCATCCTGTCTGTTACAACAAAACCTCCTACAACATTGAGTGTGCCGAGTATTACAGCCAGGAATCCGAGCATCAGCGCTATGTAATTATCATTTTCAGCTTTCCCCATTACTATGATTGCGCCTATGATTACAACACCATGAATCGCATTAGCGCCACTCATTAAAGGCGTATGTAAAACGCTTGGAACCCTGCCGATAATTTCTATTCCCAAAAAAATCATGAGAATAACTATATAGATCAATTCAACATTCTGATTAATAAAATTTAAAATCGCTTGCATAAAATTTATTTAAAAAATCAAATTAGTATTTTTCACAACAATGCCTTTACGCTCTCATTCATTATTTCTCCATTGTGAACAATGCAGGTCCCTTTCACAAGATCATCATCGAAGTTTAAATTCAGCACTCCCTCTTTATCAATTATCAACTGCAGGAAATTAAGAATATTTTTACCGTACATTTTACTTGCATCATAAGGCATAGTCGCAGCAAGCCTGGAGTTTCCAACGATGCTCACCCCGTTGAACTTTACAGTTTCTCCATTTTTTGTATTGTTTGTGTTGCCTCCTGTTTCAGATGCAAGATCAATAATTACTGATCCGTTTTTCATAGTGCTCAACATTTCTTCTGAAATCAAAACAGGTGCTTTTTTACCTGGTATCTGGGCTGTGGTAATTACAATATCTGCCTTCGATACACTTTCGGCAATTTTTTCCTTTTGTTTTTTCAAAAATTGTTCTGATTGCTCTACAGCATAACCTCCGGCTTCGCTTGCATCTGCGGCCCCGTCTACTTCAACAAACTTAGCTCCAAGGCTCATTACTTCTTCTTTTACAGCAGGTCTTGTATCAAACACTTCCACAACTGCACCTAATCTTCTTGCAGTTGCGATAGCCTGTAATCCTGCAACGCCAGCGCCAAGTATTAATACTTTTGCGGGAGGAATGCTTCCCGCCGCAGTCATAAACATTGGGAAGTATTTTGGAAATAAATTAGCTGCAAGCAATACAGCCTTATAGCCGGCAATATTTGCCTGGCTGCTAAGAACATCCATACTTTGTGCACGTGTGGTACGCGGAATCATATCAATGCTGAAAACCGTTATATTTTTTTGAGAACAATTTTTTACAAACGAGGTATTATATAACGGCTGAAAATTTCCAAGTATTATTTTCGAATGAACATTTTCTATCTCAATTGACCCGGGATTTATTGATAAAATAATATCAGCGGTTTCCAGGACTTCGCTCCTTGAAACTATTGATGCTCCTGCCTCAATATACTTTTCGTTCCTGGCGAATGAATTCTCTCCCGCATTGCTTTCAACAATTCCTTTTACGTTATACTTTTTTAATATCGCCAGATGTTCGGGTAATAAGGAGACACGGGTTTCAGGTTCGGTTTCCTTCAATACACCTATTGTCATAGTTAATTATTCCTGTCAAATTAGTAATTATTTTTTATCCGTCATTCATAAACCAATGAGAAGCTGTTTAATTTTTTATTATGATTTTTATTCAGGAATTATTCTGAAGGTAACAAACCTTTATTCCTTCATGCAATATCTCTTGTAAACTACTTTATTATATTATATTTTCTTCTTCGAAATTGGTACCGGCGTGCGAATTTCAATATCTTATAATAAAATTCTGTTTTATTTTAAAATCGGGATTAAAAAACACAAGCCCTATAAAAAAAAGATCAATGGTTAAAGTTACCGAAGAATGCGCCTTGATTTGTTTCCATGCGTCTTCCATTTCATTGCTCCAGTGTATATCATCAAAAATAAAAATAGAAGAAGGCCCTAATTTTTTTAAGCTCTCACGGAAATAAGTTAAGGTAGCATCGCCGCGGTGATTGCCATCAATAAAAAGAAGATCAATGCTTTTTATTTTACTCAATAGCTTTGGAAATGATCTTTCAAAACTATCGGGGATAAAATAAATATTTTCCAGCTTTAATTTTTTAAAATTGGCCTCTGCAATTTCTCCGATTGTTTTAGAGCCTTCAAGTGTAAAAACTTTGGAACCTCTACTGGCACAAGCAAGGTAAGAAGTGGTAATTCCAAAAGATGTTCCCAGTTCAACAATATTTGCAGGCTGGTAATATTTTACAATCCGGAAAAGTAACTGAGCAAATTTTTTCTTTTTTAAAGAAGATGCCGCAATTGCACTTACTTTTCTATCATTAAAAGGAATTACCGCGGAACCTGCGCCAAAATCTTCTACCGCGATAGTTGTATTATCATTCAATAATTGTTTTCGTAATGGTTCAATTGATTTATAACAATCGTATTTTTTTTTATCATTCAATACATTCTTTACAAAGTCAAATACAAAAGGTGAATGTATGCCATGACCCTTACCGTTTTTTGCACTGAAATAATAATGCACAAATTTTTTTGCTAACTGAAAAGAAGAATACATCCTGATATCGTTTATAAATTTTCAGGATTTTTTTCCCATACTTGGAATGTGTAAGCATAGTTATTTTTTTCATCAGCAGGAAAAGACCTTGAACTAGTCTTTGACCATTCGGCGGCATTTATTTCGGGGTAAAATGTATCCCCATCTACTTTTGTATGCACCCTTGTAATATATATTCTTGAAACTTTATCCATGGTTTGTTTA
The DNA here is from genome assembly GCA_036007765.1 of Chitinophagaceae bacterium. Taxonomy (GTDB): domain Bacteria; phylum Bacteroidota; class Bacteroidia; order Chitinophagales; family Chitinophagaceae; genus Ginsengibacter. The sequence continues at coordinate 18,439 of DASYOM010000093.1, forward strand.
AAAATTTCACCCCCACCTATTATGAAAATTTCTTTGACTTCACTTTCTTTCGCCTTCTCAATTGCAGATTCGATATTGTTAGAAATAAAAACTTCTTTTGGGTGCCAATCAGTGTTTTTTGTTATAACAATATTTATTCTGCCCGGTAAAGATTTTTTAAGTGATTCATAAGTATTCCTGCCCATAATTACCGGCATTCCCCACGTCTTATTTTTGAAATATTTAAAATCATCGGCCAGGCTCCATGGCAATTCATTCTTTGAACCAATAACATTATTTTCCGATGCGGCAACTATATGAGAAAGCATAAAGTATAATATTATGTAAGTAACAATTGTTTTGAAAAATTAATTTACACAGCCACAGGTGCCTTTATTGCCGGATAACTTTCATAATTGAGAAGTTGAAAATCCTCAAAAGAAAAATTGAAAATATCTTTTACCGATGGATTTATTTTCATTTGCGGAAGCGGCAATGGTTTTCTTGTTAATTGCAGTTCTGCCTGTTCAAAATGATTTTTATATAGGTGAACATCCCCAAATGAATGAATGAAATCACCAGGCTTCATATCACAAACCTGTGCAATCATCATAGTGAGTAAGGCGTAAGATGCAATGTTAAATGGAACTCCCAGGAAGACATCCGCGCTTCTTTGGTACAATTGGCATGAAAGTTTTCTTCGCTCTCCTCCTCGGGTGGAGTTGGTGGGGGATGTATAAAATTGGAATAAACAATGACAGGGCATTAATTTCATTTGTGGCAGGTCCGCAACATTCCATGCGCTTATTATCAATCTCCTGCTATCGGGATTGGTTTTCAACTGACGAATAAGTTCAGAAACCTGGTCGACTACTTTACCATCGGCTCCTTCCCAGCTCCGCCACTGTTTACCATAAACAGGGCCAAGGTTTCCATTTACATCAGCCCATTCATCCCATATTCTTACTCCATGCTCTTTTAAATATCCAATATTTGTATCTCCCTTTAGAAACCAAAGCAATTCGTAAATAATACTCTTTGGGTGTAGTTTTTTAGTAGTTACTAACGGAAACCCTTCCTGTAGTGCAAACCTCATTTGGTATCCAAACAGACTGCGTGTACCCGTTCCTGTCCGGTCACTTTTATCAGCACCAGTTTCAATAATTTTTTGCAAAAGCTGAAGATATTGATCCATGTACGCAAGTTACTGAATTAGGAAAATATATTTTTTACTGCCATACAGTTAACAAGTACTATTAACTTTTATAAATGAAATAAAAAGAAAATATCCCGAAACTTTTATCCTAATTTTGCCCACTCAAAAGATTTACTTTTCAAAAAAAATTAAATGAAGTTTACCTGGTGGAAAATAGTATGCATTGTGTTTTTGCTTTTCACCTTTACTGCCGGTTTTTTAGTGAAAGTTCCCCATGTAGGTAATTTGTATCAAAGCATTCGTAATTTTTTCTTTCACGTGCCTATGTGGTTTGGACAAATTGCCCTGCTCACACTTTCGCTTTTTTATTCAATCGCCTATTTGCGTAAGCAAAATATTAAATATGATATTTACGCTTCGGAATTTGCCAAAACAGGAATTATTTTTGGAGTTCTTGGACTAGCCACAGGTTCTATTTGGGCCACTTATACCTGGGGAGAACCATGGAGTAATGACCCAAAGCAAATAGCGGCAGCAATTGCAGTTCTTATTTACCTGGCATATATAGTATTAAGAGGCTCCATGAATGATATTGACAAAAAAGCGCGGGTAAGCGCAGTCTATAATATTTTCTCCTATTTTATTTATATACCCCTTATTATGATACTCCCCAGGTTAGTACAGTCACTTCATCCCGGTGGCATGGAAGGTGCCAAAGGTGGTGGTAACCCAGCTTTGAGCGGTGGAAGTCTTGATGCAACAATGAGAGTGGTTTTCTGGCCCGCGGTTATAGGATGGGTTATTTTAGGTATCTGGATCAGTAACTTAAAAATAAGAATAGGCCTGCTTGACCATAAAAATTTAATTAATGCTTAAAGAATTCATCAAGCGAATAAGCGGTACTGTTACCTTGTCTTTATTTAGCCTTATTCTATTTGCACAAACAACTGCAGATTCAAATGAAGCCTCTATGGATACAACCATGAGGAGCCATGACAAAATCTATGTAGTGATGGCTGTATGCGTTACTATTCTCATCGTGCTTTTTTTATATCTCGTGAGAATTGACAGAAAAGTTTCTAAAAAAGAACGTGCGCTTTAGCTCTATTTTATTTTAACCTTAGTTGAAAAAAAAATAATAACGATTGCTAAATAATACAAAAAATAATTTTTATGTCCTCACCAGTTCCATATAGTTTTTTCCAGAGTGTGGAAAGAAGCTTTGATAAAGCAGCGATCTTTACCGATTGGGATCCAGGCATCCTTCAACAAATAAAACAATGTAACAGCGTTTACCAAATGCGGTTTCCTATAAAAAAAGAGAATGGTGTAATTGTTACTATTGAAGCGTACCGGGTACAGCACTCTCACCATAAAACACCCTGCAAAGGTGGTATACGATTTAGTGAAGCAGTGAACCAGGATGAAGTGATGGCCCTTGCCGCTTTAATGACTTTTAAATGTGCTATTGTGAATGTGCCTTTTGGAGGCGCCAAAGGCGGTATTAAAATTGACCCGCGGCTTTATACACCATATGAACTTGAAAAAATCACACGCAGGTATACTGCAGAATTAATAAAGAAGAATTTTATTGGCCCAGGTACGGATGTGCCTGCACCTGACTATGGCACGGGAGAAAGGGAAATGGCGTGGATACAGGATACTTATGTTGCCATGCACCCTGGAGAAATTGATGCAGCAGGATGTGTAACGGGAAAACCAATAACCCAGGGTGGTGTGCGTGGAAGAAAGGAGGCTACAGGCCTTGGCGTATTTTATGGCCTGAGCGAAATATGCAAAATGCCCTCTATAATGGAAAAATTGGGGCTAAGTATTGGGGTGAAAGGAAAGCGCATATGTGTCCAGGGTTTAGGAAATGTGGGATATCATAGTGCTTTATTTTTTCAGCAGGCGGGTGCGATCATTGTAGGGCTGGCAGAGTATGAAGGGGCAATCTGGTGTAATGAAGGACTTGATATAGACAAGGTTTGGCTGCACCGTACTAAAACCGGTTCTATACTTGACTATCCCGGAGCTGAAAATTTTGAAAAAAATACCGACGCACTTGAAATGGATTGCGACATTCTTATCCCTGCAGCATTAGAAAATGTAGTTAACGGAGAGAATGCATCAAGAGTTAAAGCAAAGATTATTGGTGAGGCTGCTAATGGGCCACTTTCTCCTGAAGCAGATGAGATACTAAATTTAAAAGGTGCACTGGTTGTTCCCGATATGTACCTAAATGCCGGTGGGGTTACTGTAAGTTATTTTGAATGGCTTAAAAACCTTAGCCATGTACGTTATGGCAGGCTGGAAAAAAGATTTACTGAAAATATGAATCAACATATTCTCGGGCAGCTCGAAGAACTTACAGATAAAAAAGTAAGTGTTGCAGAAAGGGATTTTATTATGCATGGCGCTGATGAGGTAGACCTGGTGCGAAGCGGGCTTGAAGAAACTATGATAACTGCAACACGAGAGATTGTTGACATCTGGCAAAAGACTCCAGCGATACCTGATCTGCGTACTGCAGCTTATGTATGTGCTATAAATAAAGTAGCCACTTCTTATGCTGAGTTAGGAATATTCCCATAAAAATTTATGATCCTGATAACTATCATGACGAGTTATAATGTGCCAGGTAAAATATTTAATTTGTACTAAGTAATTTAAGCACCTATATATTCAAAAATCCGGGAATTCAATCATCTCAATAAATTCATTGCCGGTTTTTTGAAAACCATATGTATAACTTCCATTTGTAATTATTAGATAACTTGCTGGTAAGGTAATGTGATAACGAAGAATCTGTTCAATAGCCTCTTTAGCAAGTGAAACATTCATTTCTTTACATTCGATAATCATCCATGGTAATGAAGTTCTACCGTAAACAACAAGATCACAGCGTTTTTTTAACTCTCCCAATTTAATTTCTTTTTCTACTGATATCAATGATGCGGGATATTTTCTTACCATCAAAAGATACCGTATCATATTCTGACGTACCCATTCTTCCGGGGTAATCAATAACCATTTTTTTCTTATTACATCAAAAATTTCGTTTACCCCTTTTCGTTGCCTTGTCTTTACCTGGTTTTTTGGGAATTCAATTTTTATCATAATTCCATTTACCTTTTCGGTTTTATCTTTCTTTTGTTTAATCCTATTTGTGTATTTTTTTAGTGAAACCACACTAACAACTAATATGACTTTAATCAAAAGGTTACCCTAAAATCTAAAATCGTATTTTTATCCATAACAAATAAACAACAATCGGGCTTAGGAAAAGTATGAAAACAAAAAAAGAAATAGTAAACAACTGGCTACCGAGATACACAGGTGAAAAGCTTGGAAATTTTGGCAAATATATTCTTCTGACAAACTTCAGCAATTATGTAAAAATGTTTGCTGATATGCACGATGTAAAAATTGTAGGAATGGATAAGGCAATGCAATGTGCCACAGCAGACAATATTACGATCATTAATTTTGGAATGGGAAGCCCAGGCGCAGCAACCGTTATGGACCTATTAAGCGCTATTGATCCTGAAGCGGTTTTGTTTCTGGGCAAATGTGGAGGATTAAAAAAAAGAAATAAAATTGGTGACCTTATTTTACCTATTGCTGCCATAAGGGGAGAGGGTACATCTGATGATTATTTCCCTCCCGAAGTTCCCGCATTGCCTGCCTTTGCTTTACAGAAAGCTATATCAACAACAATTCGTGATTATGCATTTGATTACTGGACAGGCACCGTTTATACAACAAACCGCCGTGTGTGGGAACATGATGATGAACTTAAAACATACCTTAGAAAAATACGTGCTTATGCAGTTGATATGGAAACGGCAACCATATTTATCGTTGGCTTTTACAATAAAATCCCTACGGGTGCTTTATTGCTTGTAAGCGATTCACCTATGATTCCGGAAGGTGTAAAAACAACAGAGAGTGATGTAAGCGTAACAGAGCAATTTGTTGAAAGGCATTTAAAAATAGGAATAGATTCTCTAAAGCAATTAATCAATAATGGGCTTACAGTAAGGCATTTGAAATTTTAACTCCTGATTACCTGGCTGAGACTTTGATAAATTTATTGAGGTACTAAAAGCTTTAAACATTTCAACTCTACGTAGACTAATCTCCAAACATGAATTACCCACTTCTTGAAATAACAGGTTTAAGTGTTGATTTTGTAACAGGCTCAGGAAATATTTCCGCGATACAAAACATTTCATTTGTGGTAAATAAAGGTGAAACCGTTGCTGTAGTTGGAGAATCAGGCTCTGGTAAAACGGTTACTTCTTTATCCATCCTACAATTACTTCCGTCACCACCAGCTAAATACATGTCTGGGAAAATTTTTTTTTCAGAAAATGGTAATAGCAAAGCAGACCTGCTCGCTTTAGCCGAAAAAGATTTGCGGGCGATAAGAGGTAACAAAATTTCAATGATATTCCAGGAGCCTATGACTTCTTTAAACCCTGTAAAAAATTGTGGTGCACAGGTGATGGAGGCGCTCATGCTTCACAGGAGAATTTCAGCAAAAGACGCTAAACAAAAAACCATTGAACTCTTTAAGCAGGTAAATTTGCCGGATGCTGCGGGTATGGTAGACCGTTATCCTCACCAGCTAAGTGGTGGCCAGAAGCAGAGAGTAATGATCGCAATGGCCATGAGTTGCGAGCCCTCCCTCCTCATAGCTGATGAACCCACTACCGCTCTTGATGTAACTGTTCAAAAAACCATCCTTCAACTTATAAAGGAACTGCAGCTGCAAAAAGGTATGGGCGTAATTTATATAACACATGACCTGGGGCTGGTTGCAGAAATTGCTGATAAAGTAGTAGTGATGTACAAGGGCACAATAGTTGAAACAGGTACGGTGAAAGATATTTTTTTAAACCCCAAACATCCTTATACAGAGGCATTAATAAAATGCCGCCCTGCTCCCGCTTCCAAAGGGGAAAAGCTACCAGTGATCAGCGATTTTATAAATGAAAGCAATGAAAAGAACACAGATGACTCAAAAAAAGTGATTTGCCAGGTTGAAGAAGATCAAAGGTATACACAAACGACAGATATACCAGGCACTCTTTTAAGAGTAGGAAATCTAAAGGTCTATTTTCCAATTAAAAAAAGTTTTACAGGTAAAACACTCACTGAAACAAAAGCGGTTGATGATGTTAGCTTTGAAGTAGCAAAAGGCGAAACGCTCGGCCTGGTGGGCGAAAGCGGATGTGGGAAAACAACACTTGGCAGAACATTAATACGATTGATAAAACCTACAAGTGGTAACATTTTTTTCAATGGAAAAAATATCGCTCACATTCCGGATGATCAAATGAGAAAAATGCGAAAAGAAATCCAGATCATTTTCCAGGATCCTTATGGCTCACTCAATCCGCGGCTTACAATAGGGCAGGCGATAAATGAACCAATGAAAATTCATGAAATATTACCAAATGAAAAACAGCGTAAAGAAAAAATAATGCAGCTTTTGCAAAAAGTAGATTTGAAACCCGAGCACTTTAATCGATATCCACATGAATTCAGCGGTGGGCAGCGCCAGAGAATATGTATTGCAAGGGCACTCAGCCTCAATCCTGATTTTATCATTTGTGATGAAAGTGTTTCCGCATTAGATGTAAGTGTACAGGCACAGGTATTAAATTTATTAAACGAACTAAAATCAGAACTCGGTTTTACCTGTATTTTTATTTCTCACGATCTGGGAGTTGTACATTATATAAGCAATCGCATTATGGTAATGAATAAAGGAAAGATAGAAGAAAGCGGCTCTGCTGATGACATTTATTTCAACCCCAAATCTGCATATACCCAAAAATTAATTGCATCTATTGCACAGATTAATTTTTAAAACGAAAGAATTGCATGCGATTTTTTTAATTAGAAACAACCTGCACGTCGTTACTATTTTTTTGATCAGACTTTAATTACAAAGTATTAACTTCGCAGCCTTAAAAAAAATCATGCCGTAACATGATAAGTGGCCAGGCTACCTGGTACGTATCTCTGTAAGAACTACAGTAATGGCATGTGACAATTAACTTTTAAATAATAATTGCACATGAAACTCAGTCAATTTAAGTTTGACCTCCCGCTAAATCTTATTGCCCAGACTCCAACTAAGAGAAGAGAAGACAGCAGGATGATGGTGATCGAAAGAAAAACAGGAAAGATCGAGAACAGGCACTTCAAAGATATCCTTGATTATTTTAACGACAAAGATGTATTTGTGGTGAACAACACTAAAGTATTTCCTGCACGGATGTATGGCCGTAAAGAAAAAACGGGCGCCAAAATCGAAGTATTTTTATTAAGGGAATTACATAAGCAAAATCGCTTATGGGATGTGATTGTTGATCCTGCAAGGAAAATTCGTGTAGGTAATAAATTATATTTTGGAGAAAGCGATGAACTAGTTGCAGAAGTTATTGATAATACAACAAGCCGTGGAAGAACCATCCGTTTTTTATGGGATGGACCGGAAGATGAATTCAGGAAAATGCTGTACCTGATGGGAGAAACACCTTTGCCAAAATACATAAAGCGTAAGCCTGATGAAGATGATAAAGAAAGATTCCAGACTGTGTATGCAAAACATGAAGGAGCCGTAGCCGCTCCTACTGCAGGCCTTCATTTTAGCCAGGAGCTCATAAAGAGGCTTGAAATACAAGGCATCCGCTTTGCCGAAGTAACCCTGCATACAGGGCTTGGCACCTTTCGCCCTATCGAAGTTGAGGATCTTAGCAAACATAAAATGGACGCGGAATATTACCGCATAGAAGAAGAAGCCTGCAAAATTGTGAACAAGGCAAAAGAAACCGGTAAAAGAATATGCTCTGTAGGGACAACAACTATGCGTGCCATGGAAACATCGTTTACGGCACAAAAATTTTTAAAGCCCGCGGAAGGTTGGACCAATCATTTCATTCATCCTCCTTACACATTCAATATTGCAGATTCATTGGTAACAAATTTTCATTTACCAAAGACAAGCCTTCTTATCATGACTTGTGCATTTGCCGGTTATGACCTTATCATGGAGGCTTACAAGAAAGCAATAAAAGATAAATATCGTTTCTTTAGTTATGGAGACGCTATGCTGATTGTGTAGTTAAATTTTTTGTTTTTTACAAGTTTGCAATGACCCGAACTTTTCATGCAAACTCATAGTTGTGGCAAATTCAGCAAAAATCGTGGAAGAAAAAACTTGCATTTTTGAAAACAATTTCTTTACGTAGAAAATTTTTTTGGAATTATAAATATCTGCGACATCATTAAAAAAAAAGATTTTAATATATTTCATTTACAGCGGTTTTTTATAGGATATTGGATTTAACAAGGGGCTGGATTTTTATCCTGGCCCCTTTTCTATGCAACGTTCCTCACCCTATTATGGTTAACTTTGAAAACCAATAAATGAAATACAATTCAATAATTATATTCTGTGCAATTTTTACTTTTATTTCCATAATGAGTTTTTCCTGCAAAAAAGAACACACATACATGAATAATGCGGAAATTATTGGCTACGATTCACGTTTATGCCCATGCTGTGGTGGCACTGAAATTACCATTGAACAAATAACAAATCCAAACCAAAATCCATTTTTTTTAATAGGTCAATTGCCTGGGAATTTTAATTTAGGAAGTAATCCAATATTTCCCATTAAAGTTAAAATTGACTGGAATACAGATACCACTAATTGCTTTGGTAATTACATTAACATTAAAAGAATTGAAAGGAGATAAAATGCACGAAGCTGTTTATTCTAATCCTTAAACTCGAACTTCTGAATTTCCTAAGCGAGTTTTAAAAAATTTATAAGTCTTTTTATTGATGCGGGAACGGGTTTATTTAAGGCCAGGTAAGCACCCGCATTTAATGACATGAATTGAATAAGATCAAATGTATTGTGAGGATCGGGACTGAATATTGCTTTTAAATATTTATTTATAGTTAGCCTGAAGAACTTTGACTTTGAAATAATTTCCTGCGACAGCTTCTCTTTATGTTCTGAAAAAATCTGCGCCATGCAATTTTCATAACATAAGCCAGTTCCGAAAACATGCTTCTGTATATATTTGTACGAAGCACGGGCTTCAGGTATGTTATGCCCGAGCCTCAATTTAGGTGACACCCCTGCACCGTAACCTTCATTTACACAATGCAAAACCATTTGCCTATCATCACCGATAGTAAGTTGTTTACCATTTACACCCGGTATAGTAAACCTCCCCTGCCTGGCTAAACCTGCATATTCTTTAAGCAAAGCTGATGATATGCA
>DASYOM010000094.1:0-2179 GCA_036007765.1 Chitinophagaceae bacterium
CTTATCACCATTCCTTTGTTGGTTATTCTTGCGGCTGCCTTAGGAATTTATGGTGGAAGGCTTGCTGGTAGCCTTTCCGGTATTCTTTCTACGGATACGTATGATAAAGGATTGCTTACAGGATTTCTGCCAAAAAATGTATGGTTCGCACTTGTTAAAGCTTATACTTTTGCGTTTATAATAAGCAGCGTTTCTGCATTTTATGGTTATAACGTTAAGGGAGGCGCCCTGGAAATTGGCCGGGCAAGCACCACTGCTGTAATTACCAGTTGTATATTAATTTTAGTTGCTGACTTTGTTCTTGCATCAATATTACTCGGATAAGGACTTATATATTTTGCCCAAATTACAATGATGAATCTTATTAATAACTATTACCAATGATTGAACTTAAGGATATAAGAAAGTCTTTTGGCGATAAAGAAATTCTAAAGGGTGTAAGTGCTGTAATGGAAACAGGTAAAACCAATCTTATTATAGGCACAAGCGGTAGTGGAAAAACTGTTTTACAAAAGTGTATGGTTGGCCTGTTTGAAGTAGACACAGGGGGAATTCTTTTTGATGGCAAAGACTTGGCAACCATGCAAGAAGATGAAAGAAAAGAATTGCGCCAGCAAATAGGTATGCTATTCCAGGGCTCTGCGCTTTTCGATAGCATGACCGTTGAAAAAAACGTTAAGTTCCCACTTGACATGTTTACGAAATGGAGTCCTTCAAAAAAGATGGAAAGAGTAAATGATGTTTTGGAGCGTGTGAATCTGAAAGATGCTAATAAAAAATTTCCTGCAGAGATAAGTGGTGGTATGAAAAAGCGGGTAGGGATAGCAAGAGCAATAGTTCTAAAACCTAAATATTTATTTTGTGATGAACCTAACTCCGGCCTTGATCCGCAGACCTCATTAGTTATTGATTTATTAATACGGGATATCACCAAGGAAAATAATATCACTACCATCATTAACACACACGACATGAATAGTGTAATGGAAATTGGTGAAAACATCATCTACCTGTACCTCGGCGAGAAAGAGTGGGAAGGAACTAACAAAGAGATCATCTTTAATAAAAATAAAAAGTTGAATCAATTCATTTTTGCATCTGAGTTTTTAAGAGATGCAAAGGATATGAGAATGCTGGAAGAAAAAGGTATTATAGATAATGACCGTAATATGGAAGAGATAATGCGTGATGGCGGCGCTAACCTGGTAATGGGAGAAGGTGATGTATCAAAAGCTGATGAATGATTTTAATAGTTGATCATACTATCAAATCATTATTTTATAGCCACTAATCCTTTATTTCAGTCAAAGGAATTAACCACCCGGCACACAAATAAAGAATATTCTATCTTTTATTTTTAATAAATCATTATTGTGAGAAAAATAATCTTAGCTATTTCAGTTTTTGTATTGGGGACTTCAATGGTCAATGCTCAGGGCGGCAGGGATATTCTAAAAAAAATGTATGAACGATACAATGGTAAATGGTATAAAACTTTTTCCTTTAATCAAACAACGGAAATGTATCGAAACGATAGTTTAATAAGGACAGAAATCTGGTATGAAAATATAAAATTTCCAGGTGATTTTCGTATTGATTTTGGCAGCCTTGATAGCGGCAATGCAGTTATTTTTAAAAATGATTCTTCCTACTTATTCAGGAAAGGAAAACTGGCCGGCGTGAGGCCTGATGAAAATGATCTCGTATTTCTTTTAGGAGGAATGTATTTTTATCCATATGATTCAGTTCTTGCAAAGATGAAGACGCTTGGGTATAATCTTGATAAATTTCACGAAGATACCTGGAAAGGAAATGGGGTGTACATAATCGGCGCAGGCAAGGGAGAAGATTCTGTAAGCCAGTTGTGGTTTGATAAAGAGAAACTAAACCTTGTGCGCATGATTAAATTTGAAAATAATCGAAAGGAAGAAGGGCTTTTTGAAAATCATGTAAAGCTGGGTGGAGGATACAGTGAAAGCCTTGTTTATTTTTATATCAATGATAAACTAATACAGGTAGAAAAATATCATGACTTGAAAGCTGATGTCAATATTGATAAATCCATTTTTAATGCCGGGAATTTTGTAAAGCTTAAGGCGGGTAGCTGGTAACAATTATGCAGATAATTTTTAATTTACGCCTCTGTATATACTCAGAAAGATAGAGTGAAGAGCCTATT
>DASYOM010000095.1:0-12283 GCA_036007765.1 Chitinophagaceae bacterium
CATTATAGCTATTTGTAATTTTTTTTGATGTTTTTATTTGAAAGGAGGTATTAAAAATCTTTACCGGTAAATTTAAAATATTAATCCACCTTCTCTTGCTCCTTCTGCCACGGCTTTTATGCGACCATGATATATATAGCCGCTCCTGTCAAATACTACATTTTTAATTCCAAGGTCATTAGATTTTTGCGCAATTGCAGCGCCCACCAGTTTACTTTTTTCCACCTTGTTTACCTTTTGAGCCGTCAAATCTTTTTGACGTGAAGATGCGGAAGCCAGTGTTGTCCCATTTTCATCATCAATCAATTGAACGTATATATCATTATTACTTCTAAAAACACTAAGCCTTGGCCTGGATGCGCTTCCACTTATTTTTTTGCGGATGCGATATCTTATTTTTTGCCTGGCAATAACTTTTGAATTCATTTTTCTTAATTTTTACCTCCGATACTGCCGGAGTTATTTTAATCAAATCGTTCTGGTCTTCCGATAATATTTTAGTCTTTACTTACCTGCCGACTTACCTGCTTTTCTGCGCAAAACCTCACCAACGAATTTCACACCTTTTCCTTTGTAAGGCTCAGGTTTGCGAAGGCTACGGATTTTTGCAGCTACTGCACCTAATAATTGTTTATCTATGCTTTCAAGAGTAATAACAGGATTTTTACCTTTCTCCTGTGCTGTTGAAACTTTAAGTTCTTTAGGTATTTCCACAAGAATATTGTGAGAATAACCTAATGAAAGATCAAGAAGATTTCCCTGGCTCGAAGCTTTATAACCTACACCCACCAATTCAAGTTTCTTGGTATATCCTTCAGTTACTCCCTGTACCATATTATTTACCAGTGACCGGTATAAGCCATGCATTGCCCGGTGCCTTATCTGATCAGTGGGACGTGCAAATTCAATTTTATCATCTTTTACTTCTACTTTGATATCACGGTCAATGGCCTGTTTTAATTCGCCTTTAGGCCCTTTAACTGTAATTACATTATCGCTTCCAAGGCTTACATTCACGCCGCTCGTAATTGTTACAGGGTTTTTTCCGATTCTTGACATAGCCAGTTTTATTTTTATAGTAATATTTGGTTGTATTCAGCCACGACTAAGGCTTAATTATCTTACCAAAAAAATTAATAAATGTTACATAATACTTCGCCACCTACTTTTTGTGTTTTCGCTTCTTTATCAGTCATTACACCTTTTGATGTAGATACTATAGCGATACCCAAACCATTTTTCACTCTTTTAAATTCATCAGGCTTTGAATAAGTACGCAATCCAGGACGGCTGATTCTTTCTAGGCTTTGTATTGCGGGAAGTTTTGATTGAGGATCATATTTTAAGGCAATCTTAATCAATCCCTGTTTTGAATCGTCTTCAAACCTATATTTTAAAATATAGCCTTTATCGTATAAAATTTCTGTTATACGTTTCTTTAAATTACTAGCCGGAATCTCAACAACCCTATGGCTTGCCATCTGTGCGTTTCTAATTCTTGTTAAATAATCTGCTATAGGATCAGTAACCATTGTATTTGTATTTTTCTTTTAATTTTACATTTCTAAAATCCTGTCTCCTCTTTACGAACAAGGATTTTACCAGCTTGCTTTTTTCACACCTGGAATCTTTCCCTGTAAGGCCATATCACGAAAGATATTTCTTGACAGGCCAAAATGCCTCAGATACCCTCTTGGGCGGCCTGTAAGCTGGCAGCGGTTTTTTAACCGGACAGGAGAAGCATTCTTTGGCAGAAGATCAAGCCCCTTGTAATCGCCGGCCGCTTTCAAAGCTTTTCTCTTTTCAGCGTATTGTGCTACCATTTTTTCGCGTTTTCTCTGCCTTGCTTTAACAGACTCTTTAGCCATATTTTTTATTTTTATTTCTCACCCTGAGTTTATCAAAGGGTTATTTTTTTACATTTTTGAAAGGCATCCCCAATTCCTTAAGTAATTCAAAAGCTTCTTCATTTGTAGATGCTGTGGTTACAAAAGTGATATCCAATCCTGTAATTTTATTTACTTTATCTATGTCAATCTCAGGGAAAATAATTTGTTCGGTAACACCTAAAGTATAGTTACCACGGCCATCAAACGATTTGTCGCTAATGCCCTTGAAATCCCTTACACGTGGCAGGGAAACAGAAACCAGCCTGTCTAAAAATTCATACATATTCACGCCACGTAAAGTAACTTTTGCACCAATGGGCATATTCTTACGAAGCTTGAAGTTTGAAATGTCTTTTTTCGACATGGTAGCCACAGCCTTTTGACCTGTAATTGTAGTTAATTCTTCAATGGAAACATCTATCAATTTTTTATCTGCCACGGCTCCATTTACACCACGATTGATGCAAACTTTTTCAAGCCTGGGAGCCTGCATTACAGTTTTGTAAGCAAACTTTTTCATTAATGCCGGCACAACTTCTTTCTTGTACTTTTCGGCTAGCCTGGGTTTATAAATTTCAGTACTCATTATTTAATTACCTCCCCTGATTTTTTAGCAATCCTTACTAATTTTCCATCCTCTCTCTTCCTGGCGATTTTTGAATGTGATGAAGATTTTGCATCCCAAAGCATAACATTAGATATAGCGATAGGTGCTTCCATTTTCATAATGCCACCTTTGGTATTTTGAGCAGAAGGCTTTGTGTGTTTAGTAACAATGTTTACTCCTTCCACGAGCACACGATTTTTTTCCGTAACAACTTCCAATACTTTACGGGGCTTTTTGAGGTCTTTGTCATCACCGGTTATTATTACCACTGAATCGCCTTTTTTTATGTTGAACTTCGGTTTAAATCTTGTATTCATCGTTGACAAATATTTTTGTCTATTTATTAATTACCCCATTTTTTGGGGGTGCAAAGATACATTTATAATACTTCAGGGGCAAGGGAAATTATCTTCATATACCCTTTATCTCTTAATTCCCTGGCAACCGGCCCGAATATTCTGGTCCCTCTAGGCTCGTCAGATGCATTCAACAGAACTACCGCATTATCATCAAACCTGATATAAGACCCATCTTTACGGCGAAGCTTATTTTTAGTGCGTACTATGACAGCGGTGCTTACTGTTCCTTTTTTAATACCACCTGCTGGCAATGCATCTTTTACTGATACTACAATCTTATCTCCTACATGCGCATAATCCTGGCCTGAATTACCAAGTACCCGAATGCATAGCACTTCCTTTGCTCCGCTGTTATCTGCTACATTTAATCTGCTTTCTTGCTGTATCATCTTGTTTAATTTTAAACCTGGTATTTAAGATCGATTGAAATTTAAAATCCCGATCAATTTAAAGTTTACACGCTTTTACAAATCCTGAATTATCCATTCTTAAACCTGAAATAATTATTTTACTTTTTCAACAACTTCCACCAATCTCCAACGCTTTAATTTACTCATTGGCCTTGTTTCCATAATTTTCACGACATCCCCGATGCTACATTCATTTTTTTCATCGTGTGCATGAAATCCTGAGGTTTTTTTCACAAACTTTCCATAGATAGGATGTTTTACCCTCCTTTCTATTTTTACTGTGATGGTTTTATCCATTTTATTACTGGAAACTACACCGGTTCTTATTTTTCTTAAATTTCTGTCGGACATTATTTTATATTTAGGATTTAGAACCTAATTGCTTTTTTCTTAATTCAGTTTTAATGCGTGCAAGGTCCTTCCTAACACCGCGGATGTTCATTGGGTTTTCAATTGGAGAAACCGCATGAGCAAATTTTAATTTTTTTATTCTAAGCTCGTCTTCTTCTATCCTCGATTTGAGATCTGTCTCATTCATCTCTTTTAAGCTGTTTACGAAATCATTTCTATTAGACATTGTTTTTAATTTAATTAGCTAAACAGCTAATTAGCCAATCAGCTAATTAGCCTCGTAATCCCTGCTTACTACAAACTTAGTAGCTATAGGTAATTTTTGCGCAGCAAGCTCAAATGCTTCTTTTGCAACCTCGAGTGAAACCCCATCCGCTTCAAAAATAATTCGCCCCGATTGTACCACTGCTGCCCAATATTCAGGGTTACCTTTACCCTTGCCCATCCTCACTTCAGCAGGTTTCTTAGTTATAGGCTTATCAGGAAAAATTCTTATCCAAACATTTCCCTCACGCTTCATATGACGGGTTAAAGCCTGCCTTGCGGATTCTATTTGCCTGTTAGTTAACCAAACTGAATCAAGCGCTTTTAATCCAAATGTTCCAAAGGAAATGGTAGCACCGCGTTTAGTATCACCTTTCATACGGCCTTTCTGCATCTTCCTGTGCTTCGATCTTTTTGGCTGTAACATTTTACTTTATTTGAAAATTATTGTTTTGCAATAACATTTGAATATTGCATTAAAAACTAAATTAAAATTATCTTCTTCCACCAGCGCCACCTCTTCCACCAGCTCCGCCACCACTTCTTCTATCACCACCACCGCCGCCGCGCCTGTCACCCCTATCTCTGTCTCCACCACCACGCCTGTCACCGAAACCGCCTCTTCTATCTCCCTGCTGCATATCGCCATCAGTCTTTCCTCCGCCTGCAATTATATTAGGATTCAAATCTCTCTTAGCCAATACTTCACCTTTACAAATCCAAACTTTCACGCCAATTTTTCCATAAACAGTCTGAGCAAAGACATTTGCATAATCAATATCCATACGCAATGTATGTAAAGGAGTGCGGCCTTGTTTGATCTCTTCGCTTCGGGCTATCTCTGCCCCGCCAAGCCTTCCGCCAACTCTCACTTTTATACCTTCAGCACCCATTCTCAATGCAGAAGCTATAGACATTTTAATCGCTCTTTTATAATTGATACGGTTCTCAATCTGCTTTGCGATTGTATCGGCTACTATATTTGCATCAAGTTCCGGCCTGCGTATCTCGAGAATATTTATCTGGACATCATCTTTACCGGTGAGCTTCTTTAATTCTTCTTTTATACGATCTACTTCTCCCCCGCCTTTACCTATGATAATTCCGGGCTTTGATGTGTGGATAGTGATAATAAGTTTATTAAGTGTACGCTCGATTACAATTTTCGCTATACCACCTTTATTGATACGGGCATTAAGATAAGTTCTGATTCTATCATCTTCCACCAATTTTTTTGCATAATCTTTAGGATGTGCAAACCAGTTACTTTCCCATCCACGGATGATTCCTAACCTCGCACCAATCGGATTTGTTTTTTGACCCATATTCGGTTTTATTTTTTTGTATTTTTTGCTGATGATTTCTTTTCAGTTTTTTCTTCAGCAGGTTTCGCTTTTTTAGTTGCCGGAGTTTTCTTTTCTGTTTCTTTCTTAACCGTAGCTTTTTTAGCGGCAGGTTTTTTAGCGGCAGGTTTTTTTATTTTAATCTCTGACGTATCTGCTACTTCAATTTCTTCTGCCGGCAAAATTTCTGCTTTAGCTACTACTTTTTTTACTGAAGGGATAGATTTATGATTATTACTATCTACAACAAGGGTAACATGATTACTACGCTTTCGTACCCGGTATCCACGGCCTTGTGGCGCCGGGCGCATACGCTTAATAACTCTTCCGCAATCAACCATAATTGTTTTTACGATAAGACCTGCGTCTTCTACCTTCTCATCGCTATTCTTTTGTTCCCAATTATTAATAGCGCTCTTTAATAATTTATACATTGGCACAGCAGGGTGCTTTGGATTAAATTGTAAAATTCCCAATGCTTTTTCAACTTCAAGGCCACGGATCAGATCTGCCAGTAAACGCATTTTACGTGGAGAGGTGGGATAATTATTAAGTTTAGCTACTGCTTCCATTTTATTATTCTTTATTTTGGATACTTTTATTTGTATCTAAAAATTATGCGATCTTTTTACTTGAGTGTCCTTTAAAATTCCTCGTAGGTGCAAATTCTCCAAGCTTATGCCCTACCATAAATTCCGTTACATACACAGGAATAAATTTATTCCCGTTATGAACTGCAAACGTATGTCCTACAAAGTCGGGCGTAATTGTTGAACGGCGCGACCACGTTTTTATAACGCCTTTTTTATTTTTTCCTTCATTAATGTTAAGCACTTTAGTCTCAAGCTTAGCTTCTACGTAAGGACCTTTTTTAATTGAACGAGCCATTTGTTATGTTCGATTTAGATTGTACGATGTACGATTTAAAGCCTTTTATTTATTAGGTAACTTCTTACCATTTCTTCTTTGAATAATCATTTTGTCTGAACCTTTACCACGTGTACGGGTAACCTGTCCTTTAGCATACTTACCGGTCCTGCTTCTTGGATGTCCACCGGATGCTTTTCCTTCACCACCACCCATCGGATGATCAACAGGATTCATTGCCACACCCCTTGTTCTTGGTCTAATCCCCCTCCACCTGTTTCTGCCAGCCTTACCCATGCTTTGCAGATTGTGATCACTATTACTTACCACCCCTATTGTGGCATAACAATTAATTAATATTTTTCTCAGCTCACCACTTGGCATTTTCAAAATACCGTATTTTTCTTCCTTATTTGCAAGCTGCGCAGATGATCCTGCACTTCTTGCAAGCTTTCCTCCTTGTCCCGGCTGCATTTCAATGTTGTGAACCACAGTTCCTAAAGGGATATTTTTAAGCATTAAAGCATTCCCCAATTCAGGAGCTACTGAATCACCACTCAGAATAGTACCTCCAACCTGCAAACCCTGCGGTGCGATGATATATTTTTTTACACCATCAGAAAAAACAATCAAAGCAATAAAAGCGCTCCTGTTAGGATCATACTCAATAGACTTAACTGTAGCTGGAATATCTTTTTTATCTCTCTTAAAGTCAATAACACGGTACATTCTTTTATGGCCACCACCCAGATAGCGCATACTTCTGCGACCCTGTGAATTTCGGCCGGCAGTATGATGAACTTTTTCTACCAGGCTTTTTTCCGGAACATTTGTTGTCACTTCGGCATAGGCATTACCTATTCTCCAGCGGGTTCCTGCGGTTGTCGGTTTGTATTTTCTTAAAGCCATTATGATTTTTTATTTTATTCCGTTTAAGGCGAATTCTTAATTTAATTTTTGTTCTTATACATTTCCATATAAGTCGATTGTTTCTCCTTCTGCCACGGTTACTACTGCTTTCTTCTTTGCAGGCTTTCTGCCTGTAAGTAATCCAGCTTTAGTATTACGCTGCTTTACTTTCGAAGGCATTGTTAAAGTATTTACATCCTGAACCTGAATGCCGTAAAATTCTTCTACCGCTTTCTTTATTTCCAGCTTATTCGCTTTCCTATTCACAATAAAAGTATATCGGTTAAACTTTTCAGTTAACCTGTTCACTTTCTCTGACAGTACCGGCTTTATTAAAACTTCAGACAGCTTCATGTCTCTTAAATTTTTTGTTTGTCTTTATAATTTCCTTATTCCTTATGCTTCTGCAACCTCTTTATCTTGTTCTTCATTTTCTTCTACAAATATTTTAGCTGCACTCTCGGTAAAAACAACAGCACCAGAATTAATGATATCATAAGTATTAATATCACTTAATAATGTGCCACATACCGAGGGAACATTGCGAAAGCTTTTATAAACATTTTCATTATGCTCAGGCATTATGAAAAGCGTTTTCCTGCTCTCTGTATTTAGGCTTGTAAATATTTGAGTAAATTCTTTTGTAGAAGGAGTTTCTATCGTAAAATCTTCAACAATAAAAATTTTATTTTCTTTGGCTTTGCTGCTTAAAGCGCCAATCTTAGCGAGATCCTTCACTTTACGGTTCAGCTTAAAATCATAACCATGGGGTTTAGGCCCGAAAACAGTACCTCCACCTTTATATAATGGGTTGCGAATATTTCCTTTACGGCTTCCACCAGTGCCCTTTTGTTTATGAAGTTTTTTTGATGATCCTTCAACTTCTGCACGGGTTTTCACTTTGTGCGTACCTTGTCTTCGGGCAGCGAGGTATTGTTTTACCGCAAGCCAGATCACATGGCTATTGGGTTCTTCGCTAAATATTTCATCAGGCAGTTCTATCGTTCTGCCAGTCTTCTTTCCTTCTATATTTATTATTTCTACCTGCATATTATTTCTGGATTAAAACAATGGAACCATTGTGGCCCGGAACCGAACCACTTATTAATAGATAATTTTTTTCAGGGAAAATTTTTACGATTTTAAGGCCTTTCAATTGCACCTTATCACTGCCCATACGGCCAGCCATCCTCATACCTTTGAATACTCTTGCAGGATAAGAAGATCCACCGATAGAACCGGGGGCTCTTGACCTGTCGTGCTGTCCATGAGATTGACCGCCAACACCATGAAAGCCATGTCTCTTTACAACACCCTGGAACCCTTTACCTTTGGTAGTGCCGACCACTGTTACCTTATCGCCTTCATTAAATATGTCAACACTTATAGTGTCGCCCATATTCTTTTCTGTTTCGCTATCGCGTATTTCTTTTACGAATTTCTTTGCCGTGGTATTTGCTTTGGCAAAATGATTTTTTTCTGAGAGGACGGTATGCTTTTCTTTTTTGTCTCCAAAAGCAATCTGGATTGCATTGTATCCATCAGTTTCCACAGTCTTTTTCTGTGTTACAATGCATGGGCCTGCTTCAATAATGGTCACAGCGGTTTGCTTACCATTACTATCGAAAATGCTGGTCATGCCAACTTTCTTTCCAATAATACTTTTCATTTCTATTTTTTATACCCAGCGCTCCCGCTTCGATAAACTCAGCGGTAGATGGGTGTTACAATTTTATATAAGAACTTTTTTTAACATCATTTTCTCCTCTTTTAAAAAAGAAGGGAAAAGAAGTTATGCTTTGATCTCAACATCAACACCAGATGGCAGGTCAAGCTTTGACAAGGCATCTACGGTTCTTGAACTACTGGTATAAATATCCAGCAAACGCTTATGCGTGCATAATTGAAACTGCTCACGGGCTTTTTTATTCACGTGAGGCGAACGCAAAACGGTAAATATTTTTTTGTGAGTAGGCAAAGGAATGGGTCCTGTAACTACTGCACCCGTACTGCGAACTGTCTTAACAATCTTTTCGGCTGATTTGTCGACAAGATTGTGATCGTAAGACTGAAGTTTAATCCTTATTCTTTGAGACATATTTAAAGAACTTTAAACCAAATTTATTTTGGGAGTGCGAAGGTAAGGGGATAGATTTAAATAGCAAAGAATAAATTGTAAGTTTTCGAAAATATTTAGAAAGATATAATATACATAATAGAGGAAATTGTTTTTGGAGGACTAGAACTATTTCAAGATATAGCAATTATGTTTAGAAAATTGAAGGAAATAATGATAAGAATACATTTGTGGAATTAAGCTAATTTATGCTTTATCTATTTCTATCGCTTTTTGCGGAGATTTTTTTGATGGGCTTATATTGTATTTGAATTCAGGAAGTATTTTCTGAAGAATATAGGGTATAATATCATTGTTATGGGAAAGGGCAGCCTGTTCAAGTTCTTCCAGTAATGAAATAAAATCATTATTTAAGCCACAGGATTTTTTTGCTCTTAATATTCTCGGATGATAAGTTTTAGCAAACTCTTCAGAATCTTTAAATAATTCTTCATACATTTTTTCGCCTGGGCGTAGCCCTGAATAAACTATTGCAATATCTTCAGGCTTTAATCCTGCAAGTTGGATCATTTTTTTAGCAAGAGCCATTATCTTAACAGGTTTACCCATATCGAATAATAAAATATCTCCTGATTCACCAATTTTTCCTGCTTCCAAAACCAGCTTTGATGCCTCAGGAATAGTCATGAAATACCTGGTTATTTCGGGATGAGTAATCGTAACAGGGCCACCTGCGTTTATTTGCTTTTTAAAAGTTGCGACCACCGATCCGGCAGATCCAAGAACGTTACCAAATCTTGTTGTGATAAATTCTGTTCTGTGATTTATTCGGTCGCTTAAAGACTGTATGTAAATTTCAGAAATTCTTTTCGTTGCACCCATCACATTAGTAGGATTGACAGCTTTATCTGTGGAAATCATTACAAATTTTTTGACCCCATAACTGCAAGCCATATCAGCTACCAGTTTACTTGCAAAAATGTTTGTAAGAACTGCTTCGCTGGTAAAGATTTCCATCAACGGTACATGCTTATATGCCGCTGCGTGAAAAACAAAATCGGGGCGGTTATTTGAAAATATTTTCTTTAATTTGGCAGCATCCCTAACTGAGGCAACCTCAATTTGAAGCGGGAGTTTCAAACCTTTTCTTTTTAATTCAAATTCAAGATCAAATAATCCAGATTCCGATTGGTCAAGAAGAATAAGTTTTTTAAAATCAAATTGCGCTAACTGCCGACATATTTCGCTACCAATTGATCCCGCAGCGCCAGTAACCAATACTGTAGTATCCTGATAAGTAGCCTGCAGCATATCGTGAGGTAAACTTATTTCATCTCTCTCCAGGAGCTCTTCAATATTAAGTTCTTTTACCTGCGTCTTTTGAAAAAGTCCATTAGACCATTCTGTGGCGTGAGGTATTACATTAATTTTAATGTTTAAAGGCGCACAAACATCTGATATGGCAATTTTCTTTTCAACAGTTAATTTGTCTATTGCTATGTATAATTGATTTACCTGTTTAGATCTAAAAATTCTTTCAAGATCAGTACTTCCTGCACTGTATATAGGCAACCCCTCTAAATTTTTACCTATTTTGTAGCCGCTATCTTCAATAAACCCCACCACAATAGTGTGATTTTTTGCATCCTGTACTAATACCTTCTTTGTAATTTGCCCCATTGACCCGGCTCCATATATTATTGCTCTGTTAGTATTAAGCGATTTTGGTTGCGCCCTAAAATAGATTTCTTTCACCAACAGCCTAAACAATACAAGGGTAAAAATAACAGAGAAAAGATTTATAATAAGTAACGGAATTGGAACAAATTCTATAACAATTGCATTTTTATCAATCAAATAAATGCAAATCCATATTATAAATTGAAGCGACGCAAATTTTATGATCCTCAGAATATCATTTGTTTCGGAATACCTTATAATTCCTGCATAAATAGGAAAAGCCAAAACACACACCAAATATACTGAGATATTTAAAAAGACTGAAGGTATAAATTTAATTACGCTGGGAAGGTCAATTAGTAAATGCCGAATCAGGAAAAAAGAAAATAGAAATGAGAAGGTGATCAAAACCAGATCGCAACAAAAAATAATCCAACGTGGTGCAAATTTGTTTTTAAAATATCCTGGTAGCATAGATATCCAATTGAATCTTTAAGGGTTAAAGTTAATTCATCTGGATAAAGGTTATAACAAATCAATCATGTTTTTCAATTCAGGATATTATTCAAGAAATATACCAAAGTTTTTAAATTTTAAATCAATACAGAATACAGAAATTTAAAAAATACAACTTTTGCAAATGTAATTATTTTTAAAATACCCTATCTTTTTTAAAAAGTAATATCTATTTCTTAAATATCTGAATTAAACTAAAGGATATGGTGCCCGGAGCATATAAGCTAGATGCAGACAAAAAAGTATAGATAAACTATCACTGGGTCATTTTAAAAATAGTCTTTGAATGTTTTTTGAAATATCCAATAATTCAACTTCCTTTAAATTACTTCCTGATGGTAAACACAATCCATCATTGAATAGCTTTTCTGAAATATTACCGCCATAATAAGGGCAATCCTTAAATATGGGTTGAGCGTGCATAGGTTTCCAAAGAGGGCGTGATTCTATATTAGTTTTTTCCAATCCAAGCCTTATGTCTTCACGCGTTAATCCACCTGTTTTCTTATCTTCTATTAATATAGTGGTAAGCCATCTGTTACTAAAAAAACCTTCTGGCTCATATAAAAAAGAAATACCGGGAATATCTTTTAAATTCTTTTCATAGAAGTTAAAATTGGATCTTCTTTGTTCAACCCTTTCAGGTAACACTTCCATTTGCCCTCTACCTATACCGGCGCAAACATTGCTCATGCGATAATTATAACCAATTTTTGAATGTTGATAGTGAGGTGCTGGATCGCGGGACTGCGTAGCAAG
Source organism: Chitinophagaceae bacterium (assembly GCA_036007765.1). Classification (GTDB taxonomy): domain Bacteria; phylum Bacteroidota; class Bacteroidia; order Chitinophagales; family Chitinophagaceae; genus Ginsengibacter. Next base: position 12,032 of record DASYOM010000095.1, read on the forward strand.
AAAAGTAGCCTGTTTTACATCATTCTCTTTTTTTGAAATAAGAGCACCTCCACCGGAAGTAGTAATAATTTTATTCCCATTAAAAGAGAGGATACTTATCTCCCCAAAAGTGCCACATTTTTCATTAAGAATTGTTGAACCCAGGGCTTCTGCAGCATCTTCAATAATTGGAATTTCATACTTTTTTGCAATGGCTGATATCTCACTCATCTTGGCAGGCATTCCATAAAGATGGACTGCAATTATTGCCTT
>DASYOM010000096.1:0-4188 GCA_036007765.1 Chitinophagaceae bacterium
ATTGGAACAATCAATTACACGGTAAACAGTTTCAAAAAAAATATGGAGGGATCATTGACACTGTTTGGTGAAAAAGCAACCGTGAAAATAGGAGGTGAGTATCTGAATACACTTGAATACAGCAGTGGTGTTGATTTTGAAGAAATGCCTGCCGGGAATACTGCAAATAATTATGGTACTTATTCCGGTTCTATGAGTAATCATGATAAAGTATATGATAATTTAATAGATGTTTTGCAAAACAACGCGCCAATAATGACCAGCAGTAATGAAGGGTTAAAAACGGTTGAAATAATTGAAAGGATATATAAATCCGTTACACCTCAACCTTAACCTCAACCTCATTCTCAACCTCTACCTCCATTGACCCCAACCACTACTGAAGAACACTGGGATATGATCATTGAGCCAAAAGCTCATTTACTTGATCTCAATCTTAAAGAAGTTTGGCGTTACCGCGACCTGCTTTTGCTTTTTGTAAAGCGGGATTTTGTTGCACAGTATAAACAAACGATACTTGGGCCGCTCTGGCATGTGATACAGCCCATTTTTACCACTATCATGTTCCTGGTGGTTTTTAGAAAGATCGCCAATATACCCACCGGAGGTATTCCCCCCGTATTGTTCTACATGAGCGGCATTACCATCTGGAATTATTTCTCCAGTTGTCTTACTACTACGTCTAATACGTTTGTGGCCAACGCCGGTATTTTTGGAAAAGTATATTTCCCTCGCCTCGTGATTCCCTTGTCCAATGTATTGTCCAACATTGTAAAATTTGGCATCCAGTTTCTTTTATTATTGATCATGATGGCGGTGTATTCCTTTAAGGGCTATCCCATCCATTTTGGATTGAACTGGTTTTGGATTCCTGTATTGATCCTGATGATGGCGGGGCTCGGGCTGGGATTAGGCATTATTATTTCTTCCCTTACCACCAAGTACCGTGACCTTGCTGTATTAATTGGTTTTGCTGTGCAACTGCTCATGTATGCAACGCCGGTTGTATATCCCTTATCATTTCTCAAGGGGAAATCTTACGCAAGTTGGATACAATGGAACCCGCTAACGCCTATTGTAGAGGCATTTCGTTATGCATTATTTGGAGAAGGCACTTTTAGTGGGGGCAGTCTTTTATACAGCGGCGGATGTATTGCAATCGTATTATTTGCAGGGCTGCTGATTTTTAGTAAAGTAGAAAGGAGCTTTATGGATACGGTTTAATGGTTGCTCATAGCCGGAATTAAGGTTAAAGTTATCCCGGTAGCAGATCACCTGCAATAATTATCTTTACGAATTAAATACAGTTTAATAGCTACAAAATGATTACAATAAGTTTGAAGCAAAAAACAAAAAAAAATGGCCACCTCATTTTGGATGTCCCAACGAGCTTTAAAGAAAAAGATGTAGAGGTGATATTGATGATACAGGAAAAAAATAATGTAATTCCTGGGCCGGCTGATAAAGAAAAAAAGAAAAAGAGCAAATACGATTTTTCAAACCTTTACGGGAAACTGGAGTGGAAAGGAGATGCATTTGCAGAGCAAAAAAAACTTAGGTCTGAATGGCAATAAAATTGTTGCTTGACACTAATGCAATTGTTGCGTTATTAAATGAGAATGCCGGGATAATAGACTCTGTAAATAATGCAGAAGAGATTTTTATTTCAATTATTAATGAATTAGAATTTAAATCTTTTTCAAATTTATCATTGCACGATATGGAATTATTCGATGCTTTTGTTTCACAGGTAACCGTATTGGATTTGCAGGCTTCAGATATAGCTCTTAAAAATAAAATTATTGAGATCAGGAATGCATACAAATTAAGGCTGCCTGATTCAATTATTGCAGCTTCAGCAATGGTAAATAATGCTACACTCATAACGGCGGATAAGGCTTTTAAGAAGGTCGGGAATCTTCAGCTTAAAATTTATTAGCCACGTTTAAGTCTATCTGCATGCAAAAATAAGATGCTGCGTTTTCAAATTGTTTCAACTTTATAACGGCACTGTCAATTCAAGGATGGAATCATTTATACAAACATCTTAACAAAAACATGAAAAAGACTGGATAAATAATGGGCAACGCAGTTATAAAAGTAGAAAATCTCTCCAAGCAATACCGCCTCGGGAATGTTGGTACAGGAACTATTTCACATGACCTTAATCGTTTTTGGCAAACCACTGTGTGCTGCAGGGAAGACCCTTATTTAAAAATAGGCGAGGAGAATGATCGCAGTACAAAAGGAAGCAGCGATTATGTATGGGCCCTAAGAAAAATATTAGACATTCAATGAATATAAAAAAATCTGTAAAAACTTTAATAGATAGACTTCCTTATATAAGGCGGCTTCATAAAGAAACAGAATTGTTTAAAACAAATGCATGTTATCCGCCTGGGCATTTTCACTCTCCTATAGTATCTATAGAAGATGTGCAAAGGCGGGAAAAGGAAATATGGAAAACAAATCAAGAAGAATCCATAAAAGGTATTGAACTCAATGTAAATGAACAACTGGATTTGATGAACAGTTTATCAGTTTTTTATGCTGAGATGCCATTTGCGGCTTTAAAAAATAAGAGTTTGAGGTATTATTTCGAAAATGATTTTTATTCTTATACCGATGGCATCATACTTTATTCAATGATCAGGTATTTTAAGCCAAAAAGAATTATTGAAATCGGTTCAGGGTTCTCTTCTGCAATTTTGATGGATACCAATGAATTATTCTTCAATAAAAATATTGAACTTTTATTTATTGAACCTCATTTGGAAAGATTACATTCCATAATGTCAGAAATAGACCGAAAAGATTATAAGATTAATCAAAGTAATGTACAGTTAGTCCCTTTGGATGTTTTTAGAAGTTTGGAGGAAAATGATATTCTGTTTATCGACAGTAGCCATATTGTAAAAACTGATAGTGATGTAAATTTTATTCTTTTTGAAATTTTACCAATTTTAAAAAAAGGAGTATTGATTCATTTTCATGATGTTTTTCATCCCTTTGAATATCCCAGGCATTGGGTTTTACAAGGCTTTAACTGGAATGAAGATTATTTTTTGAGAGCTTTTTTAATGTATAATCATGATTTTAAAATAAAATTATTCTCAAATCATTTGCATAAATATCACAGTCATTCTTTTGTAAAAATGCCTTTGAGCTATAAAAATTTCGGGGGTAACTTATGGATTCAGAGGCAATAGTTATATCAAAATTTTTGACATAAACTATTTTAATTTAAAAACTTGAATATCGTAATCAAAGTAGAAAGTATCTCAAAGCAATACCGCCTTGGCAGTGTTGGTACTGGCTCACTTTCCCACGACGTAAACCGTGCATGGCACAAGGTTCGTGGCAAGGAAGATCCTTATTTAAAAATAGGCGAGGAGAATGATCGCAGTACAAAAGGAAGCAGCGATTATGTATGGGCATTAAGAGATATTAATTTTGAAGTAAAGCAGGGAGAAGTATTAGGCATTATCGGCCGCAATGGTGCTGGGAAAAGTACACTCTTAAAAATACTCAGTCGCACAACATCGCCTACAACCGGTACTGTAAAAATAAAGGGAAGAGTGGCTAGCTTGCTGGAAGTAGGAACAGGGTTTCATCCTGAGCTTACCGGCCGTGAAAATATTTTTTTGAATGGCGCCATTCTCGGCATGACCCGCCGGGAAATTAAATTTAAGTTTGATGAAATAGTTGACTTTGCCGGAGTAGAAAGGTATATTGATACTCCTGTTAAACGTTATTCCTCGGGAATGTATGTGCGGCTTGCTTTTGGCGTTGCCGCTCATTTGGAACCGGAAATATTAATTGTGGATGAAGTGCTGGCGGTGGGCGATGCCGAGTTTCAAAAAAAGGCATTAGGGAAAATGCAGGATGTTAGTGGGAAAGATGGAAGAACGGTATTATTTGTAAGTCATAATATGGTCGCTATGAAAAATTTATGCAATTCTATTATGTATTTACAGCACGGAAATATAATAGAAACCGGGCCAACGGATAAAGTGATTAACAATTACCTTTCGCATAGCAAGGATGACAGCGTGATGTCGAAATTTTTTGAATCAGAAGAGTCTGCTCCTGGAAATGAGCTGATAAAAATCCGGAGATTTGAAGTCTGCCCTCTCGTAAAAAATTCATACGATCCAATTACCATAGAAACACCTATCAACATAGATT
>DASYOM010000097.1:0-19027 GCA_036007765.1 Chitinophagaceae bacterium
CTAAAATCTTTACCTCAGTTCTGCGATTTTTTTGACGCCCTTCATCTGTAGTATTTTCTTCTATAGGTTCTTCCGCGCCATATCCTTTGGCAACAACCCTGTTATTGCTTATACCTTTTGAAACAAGGTATTCGACTATAGACTTTGCCCTTTCCAACGAAAGAATAAGATTTTTTTCATCACTACCTACATTATCAGTGTGGCCCCCAATCTCTATTCGCTCATTAGGTTTTCTATTTAAATAATCTATTAAATCGTCCAGTGCATTATGCGATTCTGGCCGCAGTGTAAATTTTCCAAAATCGAATTCAACGTTATCCAATACAAATGTTTTTGGCGGGTCAAATTCCATGTTAACAGTAAAGGGATTTTTATAAAATGAATTAGGCCCTAACGCAGGAATATCCAGTACATTCTGGCTAATCGAGTCCTTAAACCCTAATATAAAAATATCGTACTTATCACCAGCCGGAAGCCGCGTAGAAAACTTTCCGGTTTCATCACTTGTTACCTGGAATTCATTATTGTTTTTCTGGCTCCTGAAAACAACAAGCTCATTATTTTTTGGCTGTTTTGTCCGCATATCTACGATACTGCCTTCTACTTTGGCATCTTTAGGAAGATTTAATGCAGGTGTGTTTTGACAATAAGTGGCCAAAGCAAAAAGTGAAGAAAATATAAATAGGAGCAATTGTTTCATACTGTATTTTTTCGTCCATTAAAACTATAAAATAATAACCAAAAGAGTGAATAATCGCAGGTGTGGTTGCATTAAATCACAATTTTAGTAGCAACGAAAAAAGCAGCCTTTTATTTTATAAGTCCGTAATACTTTCCTCCATTTATTTATCTCCTGGTATCATTTAAAGAATTTAAATGAGAAAATAATCACCGAAAGTTGAAGTTTTTTAAGCCCGGTTTTCACTTCAAATTCATAACAAAAAAGCCACCATAGGGTGGCTTCATTATGCTTTTATTGATAAAAATCAATTTTAGCTGCATCCCATACTGTTACCGCAATTAAGGCATTTATAACAAGTGCCACTGCGAATAGTTATGTGTCCGCAGGTATTACAAGCCGGCGCATCACTTTGCATATTTTTAGCGGCGGCGTTCACAGCATCAAAAGAAGCGCTCGTTTTTTTAGTATGTTCAGTACGATGCATTTTTGGAGATTGAGTTTTACCATTACCTGAGCCAATTACTCTTACTTCACTTAATTCGTGAACACGGTCTCCAATGGTAGGTGTATTTACATCCCAGGGTTCATTCCCTAAATTTTCTACTTCAGGTTTGTCTAATACATGAACCAGGTCATTTCTCCCCAGATATTCATACGCGAGGGAGCGGAACATGAAATCAATAATAGAAGTAGTTGTTTTAATGTTAGGATGATCCACCATGCCTGATGGCTCAAACCTGGTGAAAACAAATTTTTCTACGAACTCTTCCAAAGGAACACCATATTGCAAGCCTATTGAAATAGATATTGCAAAACAGTTAAGCATACTACGCATAGTAGCGCCCTCTTTGGCCATATCAATAAAAATCTCACCCAATGTACCATCATTATATTCGCCGGTTCTAAGGAACAAAGCCTGGCCATTTATCTTAGCTTTCTGGGTAAAGCCTCTGCGCTTTGCCGGCAAGGCCCTGCGCTCAACAATCATAGCCAACTGACGCTTTAATGCTGTATCAGCGCTACTTTGCACTCTCTTATTCATTTCCTCAAGCAGGTCTTCAACAGTTAATTGGCTCATGTCAACAATACGTGGCTCGCTGCTGAGCTGATTGTCAGTTGCCAGTTGTCGTCCGTCGTTCTTCTTTTTCTTATCACTTTTATTACTTAATGGCTGCGACAATTTGGAGCCATCACGGTAAAGCGCACACGCTTTTAAGCCAAGCTGCCAGCTTAATTTGTAAGCTTCAGCAATTTCTTCCAAAGTTCCTTCATTAGGCAGGTTGATTGTCTTGGAAATAGCGCCGCTTATGAAAGGCTGGGTAGCTGCCATCATACGAATGTGGCCGCTGTGGTGAATAAACCTCTCACCTGTCGCTCCGCATTTATTTGCACAATCAAATACTGACAAATGTTCGTCTTTTAAGTATGGTGCTCCTTCAACAGTTCCTGTTCCACAGATGTAAATATTAGCTTCTTCGATTTGCTCTTCAGTAAAACCCAAAGACTCCAATAAGCTCCATTCAAAATCATTGTATTGATCCGGTGCAAAGCCCAAACGCTGCAGGCATTCTTCCCCAAGATTAAATACATTGAACACAAATCCAATTTCGAATGCCGAAGCCATAGCGGCTTCCAGCTTTTGTATATCAATTCCGTTAAATCCTTTTTGTGCAAGGGTCGCGGGATTTATATGTGGTGCACCATTTAATGAAGCATGCCCTTTTGCATAATTTACGATCTCTTCAATTTCACTTTCGCTGTATTTTAAATTACGTAAAGCCTGTGGCACACTTTGGTTTATAATTTTAAAATATCCTCCGCCACTAAGTTTTTTAAACTTGACCAAAGCGAAATCAGGTTCAACACCTGTGGTGTCACAATCCATCACGAGGCCAATAGTTCCTGTTGGTGCTATCACTGTTGTTTGTGCATTTCTATATCCGTATTTTTCGCCCATCATTACGGCATCATCCCATGCTTTGGTGGCCGCTTTCAACAAATAATCAGGGCAATATTTTGCATTGATGCCCTGTGGTTTTATTTCTATGCCTTCATACGCATCCATTGCATCGTAAGCCGCAGCCCTGTGATTACGCATAACACGAAGCATGTGATGTTTGTTATCTTCATATTTTCTAAATGGGCCAAGATGAGCCGCCAGCTCTGCCGATGTTTTATAAGAAACTCCCGTCATAATTGCTGTAATAGCTCCCGCGATTCCACGTGCTTTTTCACTATCATAAGCAATACCACTTACCATGAGCATGCTTCCCAGGTTGGCAAATCCCAAACCTAATGTTCTGTAATCATAGCTAAGTTGTGCAACTTCTTTACTTGGGAACTGTGCCATCAATACAGAAATTTCTAATACGGTTGTCCATAGCCTCACAGTGTATTCGAAACCTGCAACATCAAAAGAATTATCACTTTCATTAAAAAACCTCCTGAGATTTACCGAAGCAAGATTACAGGCGGTGTTATCTAAAAACATATATTCACTGCAGGGGTTACTTGCTCTTATTAGCCCTCCTTCGGGGCAGGTATGCCATTCGTTGATTGTAGTATTATATTGCGTCCCCGGATCAGCACATCTCCATGCAGCATAATTAATATCGTCCCATAATTTTTTCGCTTTTATTTTTTTCATAGTCCTGCCATCGCTTCTTGCTTTCAGTTCCCATTCGCCATCAGCTTCCAGCGCATGAAAAAATTCATTAGGTATACGCACAGAGTTATTACTGTTTTGCCCGCTTACTGTTTTGTATGCTTCACCTTCATAATCGCTGGCATAGCCGGCATCAATTAATGCCGCCACTTTCTTTTCTTCTTCAACTTTCCAGTTTACGAAAGTTTCAATTTCGGGATGGTCAAGATCGAGGCAAACCATTTTTGCTGCACGCCTCGTCGTCCCACCACTTTTAATAGCTCCTGCGGCACGGTCACCTATTTTTAGAAAACTCATCAGCCCACTGGATGTTCCACCGCCACTTAGTTTCTCACCCTCCCCACGTATGCTGCTAAAGTTAGTCCCAACGCCACTTCCATATTTAAAAATTCTCGCTTCACGCACCCAAAGATCCATAATGCCACCATCATTTACCAGGTCGTCATTTACACTTAATATAAAGCAAGCATGTGGCTGAGGCCTTTCATAAGCCGATGTTGATTTTTTTAATTCCCCATCATTTGCATCCACATAATAATGACCCTGTGGTTTTCCGGTAATGCCATATACTTCATGCAGGCCGGTGTTAAACCACTGAGGGGAATTTGGAACACATGACTGGTTTAAAATTCCGTAGATAAGTTCTTCATAAAAAATTTGTGCATCTTCAGCTGAGCCAAAATAATTATAACGCTCTCCCCAAACTCTCCAGCAATGCGCCAAACGATGTGCTACTTGTTTTAAAGACGTTTCTCTGCCCGTTGGTCCATTTGGTTGTGGCACACCTGCTTTTCTAAAATATTTTTGTGCAAGGATGTCTGTTGCAATCTGGCTCCACTGTCTCGGTACTTCCACATTATCCATTTGAAATACAATTTCCCCTGTAGTGTTTTTTATTACCGATGTACGGTAATCATATTCAAACATATCAAAGGGAGAAATACCATCTTTAGTAAATTGCCGCGGAAAACGGAGACCTGTTGTATAGGGATTTTTATTTGGCATTTGGGCTAATATTATTTTTAGGTTAATAATTATTTTTGGTAACGCGGGAGAACGAAAATATTTTTTCTCATGGATAAAACATATTGTAAATTTTGCACAGTCTGTGGAAAAGAAGTGTGTATAATTTCGTAAGTCATGCGCAGATTGCTTTTAAAATTTTTTGCACATTTTAAATCAAATCATTTTTGGCTGAAACAAATATTTCCTATACTTAACTCACACCAAATTCCTTAAATGAGAATACTAATCCAAAGGGTGATAAAAGCCAGTGTAACTGTAGAGGAAAAGTTGGCAGGTGCGATAGAAACGGGCCTCCTTGTTTTTGTAGGAATTGAAGACGCTGATACAATTGAAGATATAAAATGGCTAAGTAATAAGATTGTGAATTTGCGGATATTTGATGATGAAAATAGAGTCCCGAATATCAGTGTAAAAGATATAGATGGAGAAATATTATTAGTGAGCCAATTTACTTTACATGCTAAAACAAAAAAAGGAAACAGGCCTTCCTATATTCGAGCTGCAAAACCAAATGTTGCTATTCCTCTCTATCAAAAAATGATTGATCGATTAGAAATCGATCTTGGAAAAAATATTGCTACTGGTGTTTTTGGTGGCGATATGAAAGTGGAATTGATAAATGACGGGCCGGTTACTATTATTATTGACACAAAGAATAGGGAATGAGTAAGGGCTATACTTCTTATTTCTGTATGGATATAAAGCTTTCGCCTTGCTGAAAAACCAGTGAAGGAAATTTTTTTCGTAATTTCTCAGGGGGGACGACCCCTACTTTAAAACCAGCATGTTTTAATCTTTCCATGTAATCCGCTAATTGATAAATTCTAACATGATCGTTTTGCCCAAATAATTTTGATTGCCTTGCGCGGTCATTGATAAAAGGTTCTTCCAAGGTACCGGAAATGGTTTCTGAATAAGGGACTTGCAATATTGCAATGCCTCCGGGCTTCAAGATTCTATAAAATTCTTTCATGGCCTTTTGATCTTCCGGAATATGTTCCAACATGTGATTTCCAATAATAATATCAAAAGAATCATTTTCAACAGTAAAGGCAGTGGCATCAAGAGTAAGAATATTCGGGTCTGTTTTTTTATAAAAGCCAGGTTCAATATCTCCTGTAATTACATTTGCTTTGGTAGCTATATATTCATATACAATTGTTTCAGGCGATAAATGCAGAATTTTTTTCCCTTTAATTTCAATTTCCTGTTGCAGCATGGCAAGTATAAGTCTTTCCCGTGCCCCGCACATACAATTTGGGCAATAAATATTTTCTCCATACCCATTGATCACTTTATTTTTTGTGATTGCCTCACTGTTTGCATCCGAAGGGTATACAGCTACAAAACGGCTATAGGAAAAACCGCAATGGTTACATACAAACCCTTGCCCTTTAAATTTTTTATAATGCCTCCTGTTTTTATTTCTTTGTAAAATGAAAAGTGAATTACTATATCCTCCTTGCAATGAATAGTAAAGCCCAAGTTTTTTTAGTGTTCCTTTTAGTTGTTGTTTCATATTTTTTCTTCTTCTTACAAAGTTCTTTCTAGGTTACTTCAACGACTAAAGGTTTTAGATTATTTGATTTTTCAAAATAAAAATGATGGAAATAAATTTTAGTATCAAACCAGTTCATTTTCCAGGCTTACGGCTAGTTTGGAACTGATATTGAAGTTGCTTTGATAAATGAAGGAACTGTAACGATCTTTATGACACTAAAAAACAAATAGTCATTAAGGCTTAGAGACAATACGGTTCACAAAGTCTGGGGTGACTCATTTTGTGTCTTAGCGGAAAAATAAATTTATGGAAATAATAATCAAGGAAGCACAAACCAAAGTTGATGAATGGATCAAAGCCGTTGGAGTAAAATATTTTAGTGAGTTAACTAACCTTGGAATTTTGATGGAGGAAGTTGGTGAACTGTCAAGATTGATAGTAAGAATTTATGGCGAACAATCTTTTAAGGAAACAGATAAAAGTAAAAAGCTTAGTGAAGAAATGGCCGATATATTATGGGTATTAATTTGCCTTGCAAACCAAACCGGGGTCGACCTTACGGATGCTTTGGAAAAGAATTTTAAAAAGAAAAGTTTGAGGGACGGGGAGAGGCACAAGGAGAACAGAAAACTAAAGTAAACTTCATCATTCTAAGAGATTTAAAGCGTCTTCTTATATTTGCCACCTCATGGCAAATGATTCAAATAATTTTAGCGAGATAATTGCACATTGCAAAGAATACGGTTACATTTTTCCTTCGAGTGAAATTTATGATGGCTTGAGTGCAGTGTACGATTATGGGCAATATGGCGCACAATTGAAAAAGAATATTCGTGACTACTGGTGGAAAAGCATGACGCAGATCCATGAGAATATTGTTGGTATCGATGCAGCTATTTTTATGCACCCGCTTATCTGGAAAGCCAGTGGCCATATTGATAATTTCAGCGACCCTATGATTGACAATAAGGATAGCAAAAAAAGATATCGTGTTGACCATTTGATAGAAACATTTGCTGATGAACAATTGGCAATTGGAAATAAGCAATTGGCTGATGATACAATTTCTTCAATGGAAAAACTATTGGCTACTGATGATTTGGAAGGTTTAAAAAATCTGATAGAAGATAATAGAATAAAATGTGCTGTAAGCGGCACTTCTAATTGGACGGATGTTCGCCAGTTTAATCTAATGTTCTCAACAGAATTAGGAAGTGTTGCTGGTGATGCAGACACTATTTATCTACGTCCTGAAACAGCGCAGGGAATTTTTGTAAATTTTTTAAATGTGCAAAAAACCGGAAGAATGAAAATTCCTTTTGGTATTGCACAAACGGGAAAAGCATTTCGAAATGAAATCGTTGCAAGGCAATTTATTTTTCGCATGCGGGAATTTGAGCAAATGGAAATGCAATTCTTCGTGAGGCCGGGTACTGAAATGGATTGGTACAATTACTGGAAAGCAGAAAGAATGAAATGGCATGAAAGGCTTGGCATTCCTGCGGAAAAGCTCCGTTATCATGATCATGTTAAGTTGGCACATTACGCAAATGCTGCAGTGGATATTGAATTTGAATTTCCTTTTGGTTTTAAAGAGCTGGAAGGTATACATTCAAGAACAGATTTCGATTTAAAACAACACCAGGAATTAAGCAAAAAGAAATTACAATATTTTGATAACGATTTAAAAGAAGATGGCAAGCCGTATGGTAATTACATTCCTTATGTTGTCGAAACATCAGTTGGCCTGGATCGTTTATTCCTTACCGTTATAAGTGTCGCTTATGCCAATGAAAAATGGGTAAAGGAAGATGGTACAGAAGACAGCCGTGTGGTTTTAAGAATTCCGCCAAAAATTGCTCCTTATAAATTGGCCATATTCCCATTGGTGAAAAAGGATGGCTTACCGGAAATTGCAAAAAAATTAATGGAAGAATGCAGGCAAAGTTTTCATAGTTTTTATGAAGAAAAAGACGCCATTGGCAAGCGTTACCGCCGAATGGATGCAATAGGCACTCCTTTTTGTGTAACTGTCGATCACCAAACAAAGGAAGATGATACAGTTACCATTCGTTATCGCGACAGCATGTTGCAAGAAAGAATACTTATAACAGAAGTAAAAAAAATGATAGAAGAAAAAATTAAATAATCCTGGGTTTAAATAATCAAATTATTACTCAACAACTGTTAAGAGAAAAATAGATTTTTTTGAAGCAGTGATCGTATAGGGAACTTTTTCATGTAGGGCTAAAATCATTTCTTTATCCACTTCAGTAGACGCGTAATTAGTCGCAACACTAATTTTCCCTTTCAAAACTTGGACGCTTATTATGTTTTCCGGATGCTCCGTTTGCATGGTTGCTTTTCTATGCATGGCAACCAATACAATACGCATTTTATCAGTCTTAAAAACTGTAATCGCGTTCCGATCATTTTGACCCCATGCCTTTTCATCTTTTATCTGCTTAATGAAAGCTGGCAGATCAATAAGTAAAACGGCAGAATCTATTTTTCTGTCCCCTTCCGGGCGGTTATAGGTTGCATCTATATTTGTATTTTCCATGAGAATGTTTTTAGGTTTCATCCAAAAATCGTTCCCAAGAGAGCTGACGCTTTATGATGTAGTAAGAGTCTACTTATTCCTGAAATAACCGAATAAGTTGGTAAGAAATACCCCAATAGCCATTCCACAAACTAAAAGTGTAACTACGTGGATAGCCCTTACACAATCACTATTTGTAAGGCGTGTAAAATTAAAAAAGGAGATGGTCAGTACGAAAAACGAGATAGCCATAGCTCTCAGGTTATTTTTATTTCGCATAATGCTTCGATTTAAATTCCGGCAAATGTTTTAAAAGCAGAATTCCTATCCGTATAATTCCAAATGAACAGATTTCTTATCGTAGCCTAAACCCGTTATTTTTTGACGGGCATCATCAATCATTGCTTTCCACCCGCATAAATAAAATGATGCAGGTTTTAAATTTTGCAAATCCTCACAGGCTTCATTATTTTTTTTGCAAATTTCCTCATAAAGGCTGTGAACATAGCCCTTATAGCCCTCCCAACCTTCGCGGCTTAAAGTGGGCATGTAAGTAAATTTTTCGATCTTACTTTCCAATGCTTTCATTTCTTCGTGATATAAAAGATCTTTTTGTGTGCGACAACCAAAAATTAAATAAAGATTTTCATGAGGAATACTATGTAGTTGGATATAATGAAGCATGCTCCTGAAAGGTGCAATACCAGTTCCGGTGCAAATAAAAAAAAGATCTTTTTCGATGTTTTCCGGTAGGGTAAAAACGCCTTGCGCTCCACGAAAAGTAAGCTCACTGCCAACACCTACTTCATTAAATAAATAAGTAGTTCCGGCACCATCTTCGAGCAATACAATAAGCAATTCGTAAATATTAGTGTTATCAGGCCAGCTTGCAATAGAATAGCTGCGCCATCTTTTATTTTTTTTCTCGTGTATGGGAAGATCCAGCGTTACAAATTGCCCCGGCTTAAATTGAAAAGTTTCAAGCTCATTTACTTTAATGAAAAAACGTTTTGTATTGTATGTTATATCCTCAATGCGTATAACGGTTCCCGTGCGCCAGGGTTCTAATGCCATACAGATAATTTTAAGGTAAAATACAAATGTAATTTTGAATGGAAAATTTAAAATATAAAGATTGGAGGATTTAACGTAAAATAGGAACAAGCAAACCTCATTTTTAAAATCAAATACTACCTTTGCAGCGATGAAGTAAAGCCGATGAATGAATCTTGAGTTGTTGATAAATATGTACGCTAATGACCCCCGCATTTTTTCAATCGCGGATAAGGTCGTTTTGTCTAAACCACAGCAAATCCATCTTTCAGGCCTTAATGGAAGTTCTTCGCAGTTTATTATTTCCTCGGTTTTCAACAACCCAATTACCTCACAGCTCAACCATCTTGTAATTTTAAGAGACGCAGAAGAAGCCGCCTATTTTCACAACACAATTGAAAATATCACGAAAGCGTTGGATGTTTTTTATTTCCCCTCTTCATTTAAGAATAAAAAAAATTATAGCCTTCTTAATAGCAGCCACGTAATGCTGCGGACTGAAGCGCTTACAAAACTTAGCACCGGCGGCAACAGGAAAATAATAGTAACCTACCCGGATGCTCTTTTTGAAAAAGTAGTTTTATCTAAAACACTCAGGGAAAATATAATCTCTTTCAAACAGGGAGAACTTATAAACGTTGATGCATTGCTTTCCCGCTTTGTAGATCATGGATTTTCACGCAGCGATTTTGTGTATGAGCCAGGGCAATTTGCTGTACGTGGTGGTATTCTCGATATTTATTCTTTCGGTAATGAAAAGCCGTACCGTATTGAATTATTTGGAAATGATATTGACAGCATCCGCATATTTGATCCTGAAACGCAGTTGAGTGAGCGTAAAATTTTACAGGTAAATATTATACCGAATGTTGAAACCCAATTCAGCACCGGGGAAAAAGTTTCCTTATTAAATTATCTTCCGGATAATACAATTGTGTGGACAGAAGACTGGGAATTTATAAAGGAAAAAATTGAGCAACAGCAGGAAGACCTGGAATTATTTTTAGAATATGGGACAATGACCGGCAACCGGCATTCCGATAGCTATCGGGAGACGACCGATGATGAATTGAATGCAAAGGAAACCGTTTCTCAAAATGATTTTGTTGTTGCAAATGTTTTAGAAGAGCAATTAGCCCAACGACATACTATTGAGTTTGGGAGTAAATCTTATTTTACAAAAAGTAATGAATCGAAAGATAGCCAGCATCTTTTAAATTTTTCAATTCAGCCGCAACCCACATTCAACCGGCAATTCAAACTATTAATTGAAAACCTTAATAAATTTGAATCACAGAAATACAGCGTATACATTTTTGCTGAAAACCCGAAACAGTTAGAAAGGCTTCACAGTATATTTAGTGACCTTAACGCAGAAATTAATTTCACGCCTATACCTACTTCTATCCACGAAGGTTTTATTGATCATGATATCAAACTTGTTTGCTACACGGATCATGAAATTTTTCAACGGTACCACAAATACAAAGTAAAGCAGGCGTTTAGTAAGAATAAGGCGCTTACTTTAAAAACACTTCGTGAGCTGCAACCCGGAGATTATGTTACTCATATTGATCATGGTGTTGGGGTGTTTAGTGGATTGGAAAAAATAGAAGCGAATGGAAGATTACAGGAAGCGGTGAGAATTGTTTACAAGGATAAAGACCTGCTATATGTAAATATTTCTTCATTGCATAAAATAAGCAAGTACAGTGGCAAGGAAGGCACTGTTCCCAAAATGAACAAGCTGGGAAGTGATGTATGGAACAAGCTTAAAGAAAAAACTAAGAAGCAGGTAAAAGATATTGCTACTGACCTTATAAAATTATATGCGCTGCGCAAAAGCCAGAAAGGGTTTGCTCATTCTCCCGATAACTATATGCAGACAGAACTGGAAGCCTCATTTGTTTACGAAGACACACCAGACCAAAGCAAGGCAGTAATAGATGTAAAGAATGATATGGAAAAGGAATCTCCTATGGACAGGCTTGTGTGCGGTGATGTGGGCTTTGGCAAAACAGAAGTTGCCATACGTGCTGCTTTTAAAACATGCCTTGACGGTAAACAAGCTGCTGTATTGGTCCCCACAACTATCCTGGCTTACCAGCATTATAAAACTTTCAGTGAGAGGCTCGCAGACTTTCCTGTAACCGTTGATTATATAAATCGCTTTAAATCTTCAAAAGAAAAAAAGGAAACATTACAAAAATTACAGGACGGGAAAATTGATATTATCATTGGCACTCATGCCTTACTTGGTAAAGATGTAAAGTTTAAAGACCTGGGAGTAATGATCATTGATGAGGAGCAAAAATTTGGTGTAGCGGCAAAAGAAAAACTAAAACTGATTCGAACTACGGTAGATTCGCTTACACTAACGGCAACACCTATCCCACGAACTTTGCAATTCAGCCTTATGGGAGCAAGAGACCTGAGCATAATAAATACGCCGCCGCCAAACAGGCAACCTATTCAAACTGAAGTGCGTGTTTTCAACCAGGATTTTATAAGAGATGCTATTTATTACGAAACCGAAAGGGGAGGCCAGGTATTTTTTATTCATAACCGCGTGCATGGGCTGGCAGAAATGCGGGCATTGATCCAGGGCCTTTGCCCGGATCTGAGCATTGCATACGCACATGGCCAAATGGAAGGTGATAAACTGGAGGAAACGATACTTGATTTTATGGATCAAAAATATGATGTGCTTCTTTGCACTAATATTATTGAAAGCGGGGTTGATATTCCTAACGTGAATACGATCATTGTAAACAATGCCCACCAGTTTGGTTTGAGCGACCTGCACCAATTAAGAGGCAGGGTTGGCAGGAGTAATAAGAAAGCTTTTTGTTATTTATTGGCCCCGCCCATGAGCACTTTACCCGCAGACAGCCGCAAGCGCCTCACAACCCTTGAGCAATACAGTGATCTTGGAAGCGGCTTCCAGATTGCCATGCGTGACCTCGATATTCGTGGTGCAGGTAATATGCTTGGCGGCGAACAAAGTGGCTTTATTGCGGAAATCGGTTTTGAGATGTACCAGAAAATTTTGGATGAAGCCATTCGTGAATTAAAGCGTAAAGATTTTAAAGAATTGTTTAAAGAAGAAATTCAAAAGCAGGATGATTTCGTTTCAGATTGTACTATTGATACTGACCTGGAAATATTAATACCCGATGAGTATGTTGAAAGTATTACTGAAAGATTAAGCCTCTATTCACGATTGGATAATTGTGAAACCGAAAAAGATCTTCAAGATTTTCATACAGAAATGACAGACCGCTTTGGTGAAGTACCACAACAGGTAGAAGATCTTTTTACAACCGTGCGTTGCCGTAAGTTTGCTGTAAAATTAGGTTTTGAAAAAATGATTTTGAAAGAAAATACGCTCAAATGCTTTTTTGTTGCCAATCCTGACTCAGCTTTTTTCAGCAGCAAAATATTTGAAAAGATTTTGGATTTTATTCAAACCAAAACAAATCAGGCGAAGCTAAAGCAAGTGGGGAGAAACGGGATATTAATTGTAAAAGATATCCATAGTATGAGGGAAATGTATAATTTCCTACACCGGGTTGAAAAAAACCTCGAGTAATTAACGTATCAACGTAACAAAACCTTTTCTGAAAATAGGATTGCCCTTAAAGTCACGGGCAGATGTTACCCATACGTATACATCCGGAGGTTGTTTTTTCCCATTAAACGTTCCATCCCATCCCCGCTTAAAGTCAGAAGTTGAAAAAACCTGCTGTCCCCACCTGTTGTAAACTCTCAGATATTTGAATTCAATAATTCCCACCGCAATCACTTTAAAAATATCATTAAGATTATCACTATTTGGGGAAAAAGCGTTGGGTACATAAAGCTCAGGGCCCTTATATACTTTTATAATAAGGGTATCAACGCTTGAGCAGCCCTGCGGAGTAAATGCAGTCAGGTAATACGTTTGATCTTTTGATAAGATAGCAATTGGATCGGGAATATTTGGATTATTTAAACCAAAAGGAGGCAACCATTGATAAGATATTCCCCCTGTTGCATGAAGTTGTATGGGTTGAAGCTCTGCTGCATTAATGTCGCCGCCGGCATTTGCATTGGTGCCGTAAATATTAATGATCTTCTGAATGGTATTAGAGGTACAGCCATTTTTCGTAACAGCATTAAGCGTTACATTATAATTGCCCGCAACAGGATAGACATGGCTGGTTGGATTTCCGAAACCTGTGAACCCATCTCCAAAATTCCAATTCCAGGATAAACCTGTATTAACTGTCATGTCAGTTGCTGTGAAAGCTACTGTTGTATTTTTGCAAGCGTCAGCAAAAGACATCAAAGGAAAAGGTTGTGGATCAACAACTAAATTCTTATAAGTTGTGTCTGAAATACATCCTTCTAATGATTTCACAGCAAGAGAAATTTTTTTAGGCCCGGGTGTTAAATAGGTTGTCGTAGGATTTTGCAGTATTGAGGTTATTCCATTGCCTAAGTTCCAGTACCAATTATTTATCGTACCAAAATTTGTATAAGAAGAATCTAAAAGAACAGTGCTTTGCTGGCAGAAATTTTTTATGGAAAAATCTGCAACGGGTTTGCTTCCAATTCTAATGGTTTGAGTATATGGCTCTATGCAATTATCAAATCCTTTTACTTTAAGGGTAACCTGGTAATTTCCTCCAGCCGGAAAAGTATGAACGGGATTAATACTGGTTGAATCAATATTACTTCCGTCTCCAAAGTCCCAATACCTTTTAATAGTACTTCCTGAACGGGAGGAATCCAAAAATTGAATGGCATCCCCTATACAACTTCTTTGATTTGGGGGTAATTTAAAATAGGCTGAAAGTGGCAGGCAAAATTTTTGAAGATTTATAAATCCCCCGGTAGCACCTGTAATTCCCCAGTATACAATTGGATTTCCAGAGAAGATATCAGTTGCAAAATCTTTAATGATGCTCAATCTTGGCACGCCATCAAAAGAAATATTATATTTTTTTGTAATTGCATCCCAGCTTACCGTGAGAGTATGCCACCTACAATCTTCAACATTATCACTTGTAGAGGATATTTGTATAGGCCCGGCAATATTATTAGCAGTCGCGTGATTAATATCGCCATTTACCTGTATCGATAAATGGTCATAAACGGGCTCATTATGATTTGAATATGTATCTAAAGTAACCCCAACTGACGGCGAAATTCCCATGAATCCCATGCCTTCCCCGTACGCCCCTAAAATAGTCTTGCCTGCCTGCTGAAGTCCAAATACAATCCCATCTGCTCCTTCCTGATCCAGGCATCCAAAATAAACGTCAAAAGTAAAAGTAAAAGATTGTCTTAAATCAATCGGAGTATTATGCCAGACAGAAGCTGCTTTATAATAATCTTCTTTAGTTAGGGTATAACAATGGCAATTATCTCTTGTAGCGCTGCCATTTATGGTATATTGGGCAAAAGTTTTTGAATGAATTAAGCAGGATAGAAATAATAAAGGAAAGCTGAAAAAAAAATAAAAGGTTTTATATGCAATTGAGTTCAGTGTCAATCTTCGCGCTTTAGGTAAGGATAACGTTAAATCTAATAAATATTGTTTATAACTATTACTATACCAAAAAAGCGATATAGAAAAATTCCATACCGCTTTTACGAACTTCTTTTATATGCTTTTACCACCCTTTCTTCGCAACCCCATCTTTAACTGCCTGCTCAGCATTTGCTTCACTAAGCATAGTGGTCATTTTATTCCCTTTACCATCATTGCCCTGTGCCATATAACCACCCCTGGAAGTTTTGGTTATGACCGCATCCTTCATAGGAACATTTTTTTCTTTTGTTTTCATGCAATACGCTGTTATCATTTTTGACATTTTTATTGGGTTTATAGTTTACTAATGTTGATTTGGCCCAAAGTCAATTGACAGTGGATTTTCAAATTTAGCCATTTATACTTATTTACCCTATATTATTTGGCAAAATGCCTACGAGTCAATTAGCTAAAGTATTTTTGATTTTTGCAAGGAGAATGCTTAGCTGGTAAGTAAAATACATTTCATAGGAATATTCCAGCTTCTTTTCACCAAAATCATAGTAGGGGCTAAACCTGAAGTCAAAGTTTCCATTGTGGAAAAGTTCCTTATCATAAATAAGGCTTGCTAGTAGTAAATGGCGATGTTCTTCTGTAAGCCCGATATATTTTTCTGAAACAGAGCTAAACAGTGAATTGCCGCGGGGGTTAATAAATCCTTTGCTGTTCCAATACCTCAGGTCAAGATCAAAATATTTGAATTTAAAAAGAAGGTGAGACAGGTAAGCATTGCCTTCATTAAAAGGCTGAACTTTAGTTCCTGAAATATCTTTATAGTTCACATAGTAATTATCAATAACTATTTTTTGCAGGAAGCGACTTCCAATATTGTATATTAAAGACAGGCCTGCAGCATCATTAACAATTGAGGTCAAAGGAGTGGAGCCAGAATCAATTTGACCACCTTTATGTGAATATAAAAGCTGTATTGGAAGTTTTATTTCGACTTTATTATTGGTAATTAAGTTGAATTTAGCGAGATATCCAATATCAAATTCTTCTTTAAAGGGATCGCCAAGGTGAATAGCCCTTCTCCAGTTTATATAAAAATCGTGATCATAGATTTTGGTATTCACAAAAAACTGGAAGCCGTTTTCAAGCCTCTCATTAAGCAATAATTTGTAATCGTAAATAGGTTCAATATAACCATGACTGGTATTTCCTTCAAGCGTACCAAGTATATAAGAAGAACTTTTTGCTTTGTATTTTACCGAGAAAGTTGGAAGCAATGATGTATATCCTTTTCTACCAAACTCTTTCTGAAGGTATAGCCCTCCTTTTATAACAAATCTTGAATTAGGCTGGTATTTAATTTCAGGAATAAGTTGATAACCGAATAGGGTCCCGCTAAGAGGAATATTTGTAAAATACTCGGTATTATAAATGTAATTAAGATTATAAATATCTAAAGAAAGCTTTTGGCTATCCGCAGGGTTTATTTCAATCTTTTTTTTAAATACGGGATAGTCAATCTGGGCGTTTGCAGCAACAGAAAAAAGAATGAAGATCAGGGGTATAAAACTCCTGGAAGCAAACTTCATGGTACACAAATTTTTAAAAGTAAATTCCAGGATAAAATATTATACATCCAACCGGGCATATTTGGCATGCGTTTCAATAAACTCTCTGCGTGGCGGCACCTCATCGCCCATAAGCATACTAAATACCCGGTCAGCCTCGGCTGCACTGTCTATAGTTACCTGCTTCAGTGTACGTGTTGCAGGGTTCATTGTTGTTTCCCAAAGCTGCTCAGAATTCATTTCACCAAGACCTTTGTAACGCTGAACATGAACACTCTCTTCTTTTCCACCTGCAACTTGTGCCACCCATGTTTTTCGTTCTTCATCGTTCCATGCGTAAGTCTGCTCTTTTCCTTTCTTCAAAAGATATAAAGGTGGCTGTGCAATGTAAACATACCCTTGCTCTACCAGTTCTTTCATATACCGGAAAACAAATGTAAGTATGAGGGTTGCAATGTGGCTACCATCTACATCGGCATCCGTCATAATGATAAGCTTATGGTAACGAAGCTTACTTATATCCAAAGCTTTAGGATCTTCAACAGTGCCAATTTTTACACCAAGCGCGGTAAACATGTTCCGTATCTCCTCATTATCATATATGCGATGCTCCATAGCTTTCTCCACATTAAGGATTTTACCACGCAAGGGTAGAATAGCCTGGTAACTTCTGTCGCGACCCTGCTTAGCGGTTCCACCCGCAGAATCTCCCTCAACAAGGAATATTTCACAATTGAACGGATCTTTATCACTGCAATCTGCCAGCTTACCAGGTAACCCTCCACCTGTAAGGACACTTTTGCGCTGAACCATTTCACGGGCTTTTTTGGCCGCTGCCCTTGCCTGTGCGGCTAAAATTACCTTTTGAATTATTGTCTTGGCATCTCTTGGATTTTCTTCGAGATAAGCAATCAGAACCCTGCTAAGTGTTGAATCCACAACTCCCATTACTTCATTATTGCCCAGCTTGGTTTTGGTTTGTCCTTCAAACTGTGGTTCCGGAACCTTTATAGAAATAACTGCGCTAAGCCCTTCCCGGAAATCATCACCCTCAATTTCTACTTTTGCTTTTTCGAATAAGCCTTCCTTTTCACCATAACTTTTAAAAACACGGGTAATAGAACGCCTGAATCCGGAAACATGTGTACCACCTTCTATGGTATTAATGTTATTTACATAACTAAACAAATGCTCCTGGTAACCTGTGTTATAGATCATGGCAACTTCTACGGCCACATTGCTGGCAGAATCGTGGCCATCGCAATAAATAACTGTAGGAAGTAAGGGCTGGCGATTTCCATTTTTATCAATCAATTCAACAAATTCTACAATGCCGCCCTCGCTATAAAATGTTTTGGTGTAAGTTTTTCCATCATCCTCCTTCTCCCGGAGGTCGTTAAGTATTATTTTGATGTTTTTATTTAAAAAAGATAATTCCCTTAACCTTCCTTCCAGGATTTCCCTATTGTATTCTGATACAATAAAAATCGTAGTATCGGGCCAGAATTGAATCTCAGTTCCTGTTGTATTGCTATCTCCTATCTCCCTTACTTTATATTGAGGAATTCCTTTTGCATATTCCTGTTCGAATATTTTACCATCACGGTTTACTGTTACATGAAATTTAGTGCTTAAAGCATTTACGCAACTTACACCCACACCATGAAGGCCTCCACTTACTTTATAGGTATTTTTATCAAATTTTCCTCCTGCATGCAACACAGTCATAACAACCTCAAGAGCGCTTCGGTTTTCTTTTTTCATTATGCCCGTAGGAATACCACGGCCATCGTCAATTACAGTAATAGAATTGTCCTCGTTAATAGTAACAATAATATTTTTACAATAACCCGCAAGCGCTTCATCAATTGAGTTATCGATAACTTCATATACAAGATGGTGAAGGCCTTTGTTGCCTACATCGCCAATGTACATCGCAGGTCGTTTTCTTACTGCTTCCAGTCCTTCAAGAACCTGTATGCTATCTGCTCCGTAACTATCTAATTTTTGGGGAATAACTTCTGCTGTACCTGCTGTCATATTAAGAGATAAATCGATGGTTTAACTATAAAAATTACAATCGCGTGAAGGTACGAATAATACCGCCAAAAAAGTCTAAATGATTCAGTACATTGTTACCGGTAAAAGCGTAATTTTTTATCACTTTTTTAGGTAGCCTTTATTAGAATTTTAAATAATGATGTAGTTTATGATTTAAAGATTTTCTCCACTGGTAAATAAATTTTTACTTCTTTATTTTCATTAGTCACTTCAATAATTCAGGCTTCTTTATGTGGTATTCACGAATGATAAATATGGAAGTTGTTACAGGGATTTGAATTATTGTTTCTAAAGTTTTAGGACTTTAAAACTCCTTTGGTATTTCTGAGAGAAGGAATAATGAAAGAATCCTGTATATATTTTGCAAATGAAATTAAATTGACGGGTAAAGTATCTAAC
>DASYOM010000098.1:0-5234 GCA_036007765.1 Chitinophagaceae bacterium
TTTTACAACCACCCGCGGAAAGTCAAAATTTAAAGGACTTCCCTGATACCATAGAAGAAATTGCTGATAAATTTATTGAAGAAATATTAATTAAGAATCCTAATGGGCCATACGCATTATCAGGTCATTGCAGGGGCGGAATTATTGCTTTCGAAATGGCGAAGCAATTAAAGGAAAGAGGGAAAACGGTACATTTATTAGCTATGTTTGATACTATTATACGTAAAGTTCAGAAACGGCAACCCAAAGGAATTAAAAATTTTTACCACATACCATTAATCATTAGAAGGTTATTTTTAAAAGCATTATTTAAATTCAATTTTGAATCGTTTTTAATCAGGAAGCACACGAAGCATGCTGTGCAATATAAAATAGACTCTTTAAAAAAGTTCATCGATAATAAGCGTAATAAAAAAAAGAAAGCTCTCGATGAATTGGAATATGTTGGCCTGGAAATTTTTAATGAGTCACTGGATTTATACGCAAACGCTTGTAAAAACTATCAATTAAAGCCATACGATAAGGATATTGTGCTGTTTTATGCAAAAGAACATTATTATTTTATGGATGTAAAAAAACAAGTCGCTTTTAAAAAATATCATTTAAATAATGATACAAAAAATATGTGGGATCAATTTGCTGACAAAATTAAAATTCATGAAATAGATGGGGAACATTCCACTATGTTTGAAGCAACTCAGGCTCATGGATTTGCCCAATTATTGCAAGGATATTTGAATGACCCTAACAGTAGAAATTAATAATAATTTGGAATTTACTATAAAGAAAACAAGCCTTATAAATCTTTTTCATAAAGGGTTTATTTCTTAATGATTACGGATTATTTCATTTTCAAAACATCTAAGATATTACAATGAATATATGGAAAGAATCCCGGGGAAATGTAGTTGGGACTTCTAAAAATGGAATTGAAAAGCTCACTTTGAAAGATAGGTTGAGTGCGTTGACTAATGTTCCAAGGTTTTTGAAACTAGTGTTCCAAACAAGCCCATGGTTAACTGTAAGTAATGTTATTTTAAGGATTACTCTCGCTATTTTACCATTAGCCATGTTGTATGTTAGTAAATTGATAATTGACGAGGCGGTAGTACTTTTTAAAGGAACTCATGCAGGCAATCATTCGCATGCATTACTTTGGAAATATGTGATAATCGAATTTATCCTGGTTCTCCTAACCAATGCTATAAATAGGATAGTAAATCTAATAGATACCTTGCTGGGCGATTTATTCGGGAACAGTTCATCGGTTAAAATCATGACGCACGCAGCTACTCTTGATCTCGATCAGTTTGAAGACTCATCTTTTTATGATAAGCTTGAACGTGCAAGGCAACAGTCTGCCGGCCGTACAGTATTGTTAACCCAGGTATTAACCCAGTTGCAGGATATCATTACTATGAGTTTCCTGGGAGTTGGGTTGATCTTATTTAATCCGTGGTTTACTTTTATTTTATTATTCTCAACTATTCCTTCATTTATCGGAGAATATTATTTTAACAGTAAAACTTATTCCCTGGCTCGTAGCCAGATGCACAGGAGACGGGAACTAGAATATATTAGCTATGTAGGTGCAAGCGATCAAACTGCTAAAGAGGTAAGAGTATTCAACCTCTCTGAATTTTTTATTGGAAGATTTCGCAACATATTCAAAAATGTATATTTCGACAGCCGCAAGCTTGCTATCAAGCGGTCTATCTGGGGCATTGCACTCACTTTGCTTGGAACAATAGGGTATTATATCGCTTTCGTTTTTATCATTAAGCAAGTTATAGCGGGCATGTTAACGATCGGTAGCTTAACGTTTCTTTTAGGATCTATAAGACAACTGGGAAGCAGTTTACAAAGTGTCATAAGACGGTTTAGCACTGTATCGCAAGGTGCTCTTTATCTTAAAGATTTCTTTGACTTCTTTGAAATCAAGCCCAAAATGAAAGTGTCTTCAAATCCACGTTCATTCCCAAAGCCAATCAAGCATGGTTTCACTTTTGAAAATGTTGGGTTTAGATATATTAATACAACACGCTGGGCTAATCGAAATTTAAATTTTACACTTCATGCCGGAGAAAAGCTTGCATTGGTGGGAGAAAATGGAGCCGGTAAATCAACATTAGTAAAACTTTTAGTTCGATTGTACGACCCCACGGAAGGCCGGATTTTATTGGACGGCCATGATTTGCGTGAATATAATTTAAATGAGTTGAGAATGGAAGTAGGTATTATTTTCCAGGATTTTCTTCGCTACCAAATGACAACTAATGAAAATATTGCTGTAGGCAATATTAATGAATTGAATAACCAGGATCTTATAATTAAATCGGCCAAACAAAGCCTTGCCCATAATATTATTGAAAGATTGCCAAATAAATATGAACAAGTGCTTGGTCGCCATTTTAGCCAGGGCGTGGAACTATCAGGTGGCGAGTGGCAAAAAGTTGCGCTGGCGAGAGCCTATATGCGTGATGCACAGTTAATGATTTTAGATGAGCCAACTGCAGCTTTAGATGCCAGGTCAGAATATGAAGTGTTCCAACGTTTTTCAGAGCTTACAAAAAATAAGTCTGCGATATTGATCTCCCACCGTTTTTCTACAGTAAGAATGGCTAACCGTATCGTAGTATTGGACAAAGGGGAAATAAGTGAAATTGGAAGCCACGAAGAGCTGTTGGAAAAAGGCGGTCAATATGCTGAATTATTTCAATTGCAGGCTATGGGCTACAGGTAACACTTTTCGAAATTTCAGAATCATAGCTTAATAAATTTTAAATTGGTACTTGTAGATCCGGAAATTACTTCAACAAAATATATTCCCTTAGGAAAATTCTTTATCCTGAATCTTAAAGAGCTATCAATCTGAACTGAAAGAATTTTTTTTACGGTAATGCCATAAGAATTACGAATTATTATATCACCTTTTTTATCCCCGGGATTTGACACCGTAAGCATAAGCCAATCGGATACCGGATTTGAGAACAATTTAACTGGTAAATCATTTTTCCTATTGGGAAGCCTTATAAGTTTTATATCACTATAAAATGAAAACCCTTCCTTATCGGTTTCTCTAATACGGTAATAAATATTTGTCGTTATTTTATTTTCTATACTTTCTTCAAAAAAATATTCACTGGAATTAACAATGCAATCCTCTTTTACTATTCCTATATTCTCCCATTTTAGCCCATCTGTACTACTCTGTACAAAATAATTAGTTCCGCAATTATCCGGGCCTGCTATCCATGATAAGTTCACAACGCTATTATTTAAATCTGCATGTAATGAAATAAGTTTTGAAGCTAATGTGCCGGATGTTCCAAACTTAAATAAAGTAATAGAATTTTTTGGCAATGTAAATGATGATGGATAGGCTATAAGTTGCACAGGTGCTATATCTAGCAATGAATAATTAGGAAATTTATCTAAATCATTCGCGCCATTGTATTGATACCTTTGATAAAAAGGATTTGAAAAATAATTCGAAATATTGAGATTTATTGTTCGGCTTATGTTGTCTTTGTTGATTAAAAAAACATTCAGTTTATTTGTTATGGCGTCATAGTCTGAAAAAACTTTAATAAAGTTATTTCCCGTGCCGGTACTTGTAGCGTTAATTAATTTCGGCAATAGATTATTACCCCATATTGATAATGCAAGCCCATTGGCATTCATACTACTGCTTTTATCCAGAGCATCATATATATTTTGAGGAGATGTAGTATTGGTAACCCATCTTGTATTCCAAAAAAGTGCCGCCTCAACCTGGGAGTTTTTTAAATGCTGCCCCATTATTTCAAATGCTACTAACGCATGTCCTAAGTCGTTAGCATTGCTCCACCCATTCCCAAAGTCTACTGAATTGAATTCTGTTGTGATCACTTTAATTCGCAACTTATCTGCGGCGGAAGCATAGGTATTGATGGCGTTTACAGCCGTCTGTGCTTCATTTAATAAATTAGGACTCGTAGTTCTGTAGGTTTCATAGCCACCTGTATAATTGTAAACAGGATAGCAGCTTGCGCCGAGATAATCAATATAATTTGACACATTACTTTGAAGTAAAGTTTGCCACCAGGTTGTGCCTCTTCCGTTCACAATAATTTTAATGGTCGGGTCAATGGATTTCATGGCGGAAGCGAAAGTAGCTATATCAGTAGCATACTGGCTGGCAGAAACACATCCATTGTAATCACATAAATTCCAGCTTTCATTTCCAATACACCAATATTTTATTTTATACCCTTTTGTTACATTCGCATATTTTACCCACTCTTTCGCATTTGTCACAAGACTGGCTAATGTTGGTTTCGCCCCACAGGGATTTGGGAGTGGAACTCCTACCGACTGGCCATAGTAAGCAGCATCATAAGCACAAACTATCATTGGTTCTGCTCCCACCCCCTTGTATGTTGTTACAAACTCGTCAAAATCCAATATCACAGGTTTAGCAGTAGTATAATCAGAATTTACAAACCGGCTGTCTCCTGAGGGCCATTGGCAGCTACCAGTAAGAGTCATTATAGGACTTGACTTCGTGTAAGGAGATTTTGCCCATAAATAATTATCGGATTTTTCTCCCCCGGGATAGCGGAGAAATTTCATGCCCATATTTCTGAGTGTGGTTGTGGTCGCGGATTGCGTATTACTGCTGATATAAGTACCATCCATTAAATAATTCATATTAATTCCTACAGCATTGGGCGGAATGGTTCTTACTACATCAGAAACATCTACAGATATTGTTTGAGAAAAAACAAACGTATTACGTATGGAGAAAAGGCAAAAAATTATAAGCGTAAATAAAATTTTAAGGAGACTGTCTCTTTTCATTATTGAATAATTTAAATGTTTACCAAAATTTTGGTATTAAAAAAATTCAAAAAGAATTTAGCTAAGTCTTCTTTGGATGCAAGTGATTGTAAACTCCTATACAGTTTTTCTGTAAGCGTTCAATTAATTAGCAAGAAATGCTTTAAAAATTAACTACACTACTCCTGCTAATTCCAAACTTCTCTTTTTTACTTTACGTAGTTCCATATCTTCAATGATAGGGTCAGGGGTAAGAATAATTGAAGTATTATTCTTTTTCCACCAGTCATCTTTTGCAAGATGATCAAAATGTATTACAGCAATTAAATATTTCCTTCCTTCCTCAGCATGCCATTCTTCAATCCATTCAAATTTCTCGCGTGGAATAAATTGCCAGTCATCGAAACTTATAT
>DASYOM010000099.1:0-27411 GCA_036007765.1 Chitinophagaceae bacterium
TTATTTTCTTTTTTGTAATTAAATGAATCCATTTTCAAATCAAATCCTGCTAGAGCGGGACCGCCTGATAAGGAAAGAACAGAATCATTCCTCATCACTTTTTCAAGATATCCGTTTGCTTTGCTGAAATAAAATTTTTCACTTCCATTTTCTATTATCAACGTTTGCTCGTTACCGCTAGTTTTAATTTCTGATACAGAAGAAGTTTTCGCTAACCATCTTTCTGCTACTTCAGATGGCGAATGAAGCGGCCAGGTCCAGGTAAATATTTCTTTGCCATGATTGTCAATGGCAGTGAGGTACAATGCATCGCTTGATTGCCATGGTAAAGGAAGATTCAAATCTATAAATTTTCTTTCTCCTGGTGCTATCGATGCAGGTTGTGCGTCTCCTTCTTTGTCTGTAGTAGTGAGTACATTTTTATCATTTGGATTTCCAAAACTTATCAACTTCCATTTAAAAGTGCATTGATTCAAATTGGTGAACATGAACCTATTTTCCACTAATAATTTCCCGTCAAAGTTTTGCGGAATAAACTTGTTGTCAATATATACCGGCGACCATATTTCTTTAATAGCATAAAAGCTTCCTTCCTTTTCACGATGCGGCCCTACAATTCCATCGGGAGCATTATTTCCGTGCGTATCAATGCTGTCATTTTCATCGCGGCGCACAATTCCTTCGTCTGCAAAAACCCATAGAAAGCCACCGGCGCTGAGTGGCATTTTCGTCATGATATTCCAGTAATCATCCAATCCTGCTCCCAGTCCACCATCATAAAGTCCATGCAATATTTCTGTAGGAAAAAAAACTTCAGTGCCATACAAGGAAGTATTCACCAAATAATTATAGTCAGGATAATGCTTCGTGTTGGTTCCATTAAATTTTTCCCATGGATGAATTACAATTCTCTTTTGCGGATCATACAAATCATAATCATTATCAAGATTGCGGTTAAAACCTCCTTCGTTTCCGTTATCCCATAGTACAATAGAAGGATGATTTACATCACGAACTACCAATTCTTTTACTAACCGGTGGCCGGTACTATCATCATAAAAACGCTGCCAGCCGGTTAGTTCATCCAGCACCAAAAGGCCCAAAGAATCACATGCATCCAGGAAGTCAATATCGGGCGGGTAATGCGACATCCTCACCGCGTTCATATTCATTTCCTTTATCAAATTAATATCTTCAATATTTATTGCTTTACTGGTAGTGCGCACGCTTTCCGGCCAAAAGCTATGATGATCCACTCCTTTGAACATCACCTTTTTTCCATTCAAATAAAAACCATCATGAAGCCTTAAATCCACCGTTCGAAATCCCAATTTTTGCTGTACGGTATGAATAATTTTGCCTGCGTTATTTTTCAATGAAACAGTAGCTGTATATAAGTTGGGAAATTCTGTACTCCATAACGCAACATCTTTGTATTGATGTTCCAGCGTAAACATGGTGTCGGTTGCTGATATTGGAATTGAAGAAGAATTTAATTTTTGGCCATCATCCGCTTTTTCAATATTCGTTTCTAATGAATAGCCTTTCTCAACATTGGCTGTAAAAACCTGCACACTAAAATTACCGTTCGCCTGCGCATTGATGGCGAGCCTTTCGATATGCTCTTTTGGAAGTACTTCTAAATAAACAGGGCGAAATATGCCGCCAAAAATCCAGAAATCACCATTACGTTCGGCAATGTTAATAGAAGTATTTTCTGATCGTTTGCTTACCTCTACTTCAAGGAAATTTGATTTTCCGAATTTCAATAAGGGAGTGATATTATATTTGAATTGGTAAAAAGATTCCTGGTGTATTTTGCCCGCTAACGTGCCATTTACCTTGACTTTAGTATCCGTCATCGCACCTTCGAATACAATATTTACTTGTTTATCTTTCCAATTTTTATCAGCAGTAAAATGATAACGATAACGGCCAATCTCATCACCCGGTGATTTCTCTCCTCCATAATTATAAGTGCCGAAGCCCTGTAATTCCCAACACGACGGCACAGGAATCGTTGTCCATTTGCCACTATTATTTCCTTTGGTACAATAAAAATCCCATGCCACGGTATGATCTTTATCTGTTCCGGATAAAAATTTCGTAATTGTTTGCTGGCTATTGCTGTTTAAACTAATAGAACAGCATAATAGCATTGTATAAAAACGTGTTTTTCTAAACATAATTTAAGTTAATATTTGGCGGAAATTTTGACAGGCAAATCAAAAAGGTTTTTTGTGACAGGGGTTTGCTATTTGTATCTTTTTGGCCTTTCAGGGGCTTTGCAGGCGTTATCGTTTATTCATCCGCCGACTGGCGGATGATTGCACAAAACATAACGCATGAAAATACAACAATCCAATCAATTAATCAATCCGTTTAGAGCATCCGGTTTGTAATAAAACAAATAATATCGGTATATTCATTACTAGTATTGAGAGATACTATTCATGCGGATTCTAATTACCTTTTTTTAGACAAGATCACTCACTTGAATATCGCTTTCATAAATCCTGATTCAACCGAAAACTTCAACCAGGGCCTTGCAAATAAGTTCATTAATTATAATTATAAATCAACTATTGAAAGAATATTAATGAGCTTTTATTTATTAAAATCAATTTTTCGATAAGATAATCAATAATGTATAACTAAGTTAAATGTGTAATAATATTCACCTATAAAACAACCCTTTTACCAGTTGCAGCAGACCTCTTAGCTGCATCCAATATTTCCATTACAATCATATTATATTTCAATGATGACTGGTCGGCTGTTCCGGGTATTTTATTTTGAAGCACGGCGGTTAGATAATTCATCGGATCATTTATAGGTGCAGTCAACGGTTCAACTTTTTTTTCGCCTTTAATATTTTCGCGCATTCGGCTAATAATATTCTGTCCATCTAATGCATGCAGATAACCTGTTTCTCCAAACACTTCCAAATCTTTTATTGAAAAAGGCCAGTTCCATGAAGCTTCAATCAGCCCTGTTGCATTTGGGTATTCCAAAATAATGGTAGCATCATCATCCACTTTAGGATAAATATTGGGTTTATAATGCCTGGTAATAGCTGTTACAGCAATTGGCTTAATACCCTTCATGAACCAGGTCATTAAATCTGCCCCGTAACAACCAAAATCATTTAGTGCCCCTGCACCATTTAATACCGGGTCCGTCAGCCAGTTTAAAAATTCCGGGGTGCAACCAATTTCTTTTGGCCCCTGGTGCCCGTCATGTGCAACCATTTTTTTAATCTCACCTATACTATCCCTGCTTACAGTATTGTAAACATCCCTGTAAGAAGCATACCAGGTAGTTTCATAATTGATTAATACCTTAATACGATATTTGTTAGCTAATAATTCAATTCGCTTTGCCTGGGCTAAAGTTGCTGCCAGTGGTTTTTCTACCATCACAGTTATTCCCAACGGAGCACATATTTCAACTATTTCCACGTGCTTTGCCACAGCATTATACCCCAATACTGCATCAGGATTTTTCAGTAGCACCAGTTTCTTCAGGTCAGTAAAGAACAGTGAATCGGGAACATTATAAAGTTTGCTATACTTTTCCTGGAGTTGCTTATCAGGTTCTGCTATGCCAACTATATCCACTACACCTTTATTATACTGATTTAAAATACCATGAATATGATTGTGAGTTAAGCCTGCAATAACTACCCGTATTTGCTGGGCACAAATATTTTTAGATATAAAAGTGATTAGCAAAATGATGATCAGCTTTTGAAAGGAAATAAACGGATTTTTGAAATTTATTTTAGTCATGATCGTTTAAAATTTATTATTGTGGATTTGAAAATTGTTTCTAAATGCGCCAATTTTAATTTCTATAAGAAAGAATTATCGATATTAAATTTCATAAAATAATTTGTCTAAAACAAGGAAGGATAAAGATAATGGTATAATGAAAAAGGTGAGAAAATCGTTTATGTTAAGAAGCTGTTTGAGGTGATTAAAATATTTATCAAGTTGCATAAACACGATGCTCAAACGTATGCCGATGAATGAATTGCAACGCAACAATGACGCGATGAAAAACTAAAGCTGGTATCAAAAATAAATAACTCAAACAGCTTTTAAATTGATGAAATAATAAAAGATATTCGAGTAACTTTATAAACCACAAAATTATTTCCTTAAATACTAAATCAACCTTTTTTATGTTTAAAGCTTTATTTTTTATTTCATGTTTTGTCAGTTGTATTTTTTATGCATGCTCTTCTTCAAGAGGACAGTCAGTAAGCGGACAATCTAACACGCTCACTTCGGCAGAAAAAAACAATGGCTGGGTATTATTGTTTGAAGGCAAAACAACAAATGGCTGGCACACTTACAATAAAAATTCAGTAACTAATAATTGGAAAGTTGCTGATGGCGCACTTGTAATGGACCCGAAACTAAAAGGCAACGATAATTCCGGTGACCTTGTTACCAACAATGAATATGAAAATTATGAGTTCTCCACTGAGTGGAGGATCTCTGAAGAAGGAAACAGCGGAATAATTTTTGACATAAAAGAAGACCCTAAGTTCTCTGCCACATACAACACCGGCGCTGAAATGCAGGTGCTTGATAACATAAAAGCAGAAGATAATAAACAGGAAAATCATCTCGCAGGCCTTTTGTATGATATGTCCGGCAAAGCAGCATTATCAAAACCAAAACCTGTTGGCGATTGGAACACGGCACGAATCATTCAAAACAAGGGGCACCTTACTTTTTATTTCAATGGAATAAAAACTTTGGATATGCAATATGGCAGCGATGAATGGAAAAATATGGTTGCAAACAGCAAGTTTAAAACATGGCCAAACTTTATGACTTCACCAAAAGGCAAAATAGCCTTCCAGGATCACGGGCATGAAGTTGCTTTTCGCAATGTTAAGATTAAAATGCTTTGACCGGAGCAGGTAAAAGTTTCGCAAAGTTTGGATATAGTTATACCGCACCAGGGGTGAGCATTGAGTTGGATCATTTTTGAGCCAGGCTGAATTACTGATATAAAATTGCCGTTCCATCGTACTTCTATACAACCACATTTTTTTGGTTACAGCATTTTTTTTATAGCATCATCGTTGCGGCGGATTACGTTTATCGGTAAACCAATGGGCATCTTTTTCAAATTGCATTAAGAGAAACCCAAGGAACTATATGGACACTCTTGTAATTTTTTTTGTCTCTTAAGCAAAAACAAAAGTCACAGATTTTATCTCTGGGAAAGAAGAATGTGAGAGGATACTCATCAATAATGCATATCTCCAGAAAGATGC
This sequence comes from Chitinophagaceae bacterium, assembly GCA_036007765.1. Classification (GTDB taxonomy): domain Bacteria; phylum Bacteroidota; class Bacteroidia; order Chitinophagales; family Chitinophagaceae; genus Ginsengibacter. Next base: position 5,297 of record DASYOM010000099.1, read on the forward strand.
CATGTACCTGGCGCATACACTTCTTTCGATTCGTTTAAAAGATTTTAAGTCGTATGCTTTACACAAAAACAATTGACGAGCCACTTTGGAAATTATTAAAGAATCTTTCTATTTTACCAGACTTACAAAATTTTTGTTTAGTAGGCGGAACAGCCCTCGCACTTCAATTGGGTCACCGGAAATCTGAAGACCTGGATTTTTGATATTCCGGGAATAAAGCAAGCGATCCTTAATCACTACCCTGGTTTAGAATTATTGCGAGACAAGCCTCATGGGATAAGTTTTCTGATGACTTTACAAGACGATATTTTTGAACAAAGAAAAGTGGATGTTTACAACTGGGCTGTAACGTTCATTCGTCCTCCTATTGTGGAAGAGGGCATCAGGCTCGCAAGTCCTGAAGACATCGCCGCGTTTAAATTGGATAGCATTAGCAGCCGTAAAGAACAAAAGGATTATGTTGATCTTGCTGTACTATGTGATCGGTTTAGTTTTGAAGAAATGATGAATTTTTTGCGGAGAAATCCCTTTAAAGACAAACGCACTGTACTTACAGAAGTATTACATACCGAAGATATAGAACAATCAGACAGGCCCGAGATGTTAATTGATTTGACTCTTCAGCAAGCGCTGGAAAAGATTAAAAATAGTGTTGAGCAGTACACTAAACAAATCGTCCAGAAAAGCCTCGGCGCAAAAAAAGATGTTGACAAAATTCGGGAAAATTTAATACAAAGAAAAGACAAGCGAAAAGGAAAGGTAAATCCATTTAAATCAAGTAGTGAAATCGAAACAAAAACACCAATTTTTATCTTCAGGATGGAAATTGCAAAAGGCGAGACTAAAAAAATTTATAGGATTGCATTTATAAATGCAAGTGATGATGAGTTAAATATGATTTCAACAATTTCAGATAAGATGAAAGCTTTTTAAATTTTACAATGAGCCGTAACAATCAAGTGCCTGGAAATTGTTGCTGCTATCTGTAATTTTTGAAAGAAAGCCTTTTTTGAGATCAGTCATCAATTGTGTATGTCTTTCTTTTTGTCTTTATCCACTTCATGCTTATAATCGCAGCGTGATTTTTTTACAGGGAAAGCCTCTGGAATTTTGACAGGAGTAATTTTATTAAGGATTATATTAAATCTCCTCACAGCATTTATTTGTAATTATCTCAAGCTTCTCTTTTACAAGTTCAGTCACTTTTCCTGTCGCTTTAGGAAAGACTTTTCGTAAATCAATTTCCTCAGTATTTCTAAGAGAGTCCCGGAGTGTTTTCATAAAGATATTTTTAATTTCTGTCGCCAAGTTTATTTTACAAATACCTTTTGAAATAGCTTCTTTAATTTGTTGTGCAGGCAGGCCTGAACTTCCATGCAAAACTAATGTTGCCTTTACCTGATTATGAATTTCTGAAAGAATTTTAAATTGAAGTCTTGGCTCTTCTTTATAAAAACCATGGGCCGTGCCGATAGCGATAGCAAGTGCGTCAACTCCTGTTACTTCCACGAATTTTTTGGCCTGATCTGGCTGAGTAAATACTTTTTGAGAATGTGATTGCCCAAGTTTAGCCACGTAGCCCAACTCTGCTTCAACATGTACATTGTATGCCCTGGCTCTGTTAACAACCTCCCTCGTTATATCAATATTTTCTTCAAATGATAATTCACTTCCATCAATCATTACAGAGTCGAAACCTGCATCCAAACAGGCCTGCACCAAATCAACAGAATTTCCATGGTCAAGATGGAGCCAGCCTTCTACTCCAAACTCTTCCAAACCTGTTCTTGCCAGATTAACGGCCGTTTTCAGGCCTATGTATTCTATGGAACTTTTTGTAAGCTGAAGGATGATTGGCTGACTAGTAACACATGCCGCTTTAAGTACTCCATGCAATGTTTCAAGGTTATAAAAATTTGTGGCCAACAGCCCTTTTTTCTGTGAGGTATATAACTGCAATTTTTCTTTGAGCGTCATTGTTTATAATGAAATATTAAATAATTTTTTTGCTTTGCTTTTAAAAGATTGCTGGCTTTCAAATGCAGCAATTCCGCCGGAAGCAGTCGTGTTAATGGCTCCGGCAAGGTTTGCAAATTGAAGGCTTTCTTCGAGAGGACAACGCAAAAGATATTTAGAAATAAAACCCGCATTAAAGCTATCACCTGCTCCGATGGCGTCTATAAAATGATTGTGCAAAAAAGACGGGGAAGAAATGGCAGTTCCTTTTTCAAAAGCCAACGCCCCATTAGTACCAAGCTTCACAACGATAAGGTTTGCAAATTCTCTTATTTTTTCTAAGGCCTTATTAAGTTCGCTTTCTCCGGAGAGCATTAATATTTCTGATTCGTTAGGTAGAAAAACATCTACGAAAGGAAGGCAATCTTTGTAAGGAAAACTCCAGTTATTATTGGGGTCCCATTGTATATCAAGAGACGTAGTAAGGCCTCGTTCTTTTGCTGCTTTAAATAAATTTACAACGTCTGCCCTCATTCCCTTCTGCAGGAAATAGGAAGAAAAATGAAGATGATTAAACTTATAAAATTCAGCAACAGGAATGCAAGTGATATCTAATGCATCCATCGCACCGCAGTGAGTAATATTTGCACGATCCTGCGAATAATTTAAAACTATGGTCACTCCCGTTTTGAATTTGTCTGACTGGGAAATGTACGAGGTATCAACGTTTTTATTTTTTAATTCATCCAAAATAAATTCGCCAAATGAATCTTTACCCACTACACCGCAAAACGAAGTATGGACGCCAAGTGTAGCGATATTAGAAGCAAAAATAGCTGACGAACTTCCTAATGTTATATTCATTTTATCAGCTAAAATTTCATAGCCTATTACAGGAAAGCCATTAATATGATCTGCTATTATATCTATGTTTAACTCTCCAACAACTAAAATATTCTTCTTATTCATTTGGGTAAATCTTAATTCAACGACATAAAATTATTCTAAGATATGTGCCGTTTCATAAATGGTAACTCCCTGTACTTCCCTGTTAATAGCTCCGCTCACTGAAGGATTATCCGGCATCAATCCTAATTCTATAGATTTATAAAAACCCAAAAGTTGGCCTGTTAAAACTGCAGGAATTATATAAAAATCATTTAACTGCAATGTTGAATTTTCAAATTCAATATCAAGAATAGAATTTTCCAAGCCGGGAATTTTTCTGCCGAAGCATACTGCAGGTAGATTAGTAGAACCGGCAGCAATCTCTTTTACCAAATCTTTCTCATATTGAAAAACATGATCATCGTTGGAAAATAAATATACTATTAGTGATCTTTTATTGGTAACAACCCTCGGGCCATGCCTGAACCCAAGAAACGAATCGTGCTTGCAGATTATACGGCCATCGGTGAGTTCCTGAAGCTTCAACTGGCATTCACGTGCAATACCGAGAAGTGGCCCAGACCCCAGGAAAATAACTCTTTCATATTTGTTCCTTGCCACATTTTTTATATGTGGTAAATATTTGCTTAAAATCTTTTTCGCAATCATTATCGCATCATGCAATTGCGGTTGCAAGTTGCTCACGTGAGAAAGCTTCGAGATAAGCATGGCAGACAAAAGCATTGAGGTGAAGCTACCGGTCATTGCAAGCCCTTTATCGTTGGCTATGCAGGGAAGAATAAAAGTATAATAGTTTTTGAAATTACTTTTTTGAATGACCTGTCCATTTTCGTTACACGTAATTATTAAATGAAATATGCGATCGCAGTAAAGATTGGCCAGGTGTACGGCCTCAAGGCTCTCAGGGCTGTTGCCAGATCTTGCGAATGAGATGACCAATGTTGGAACTTTCTTTAAAAAAAATAATTCAGGATGCGTAACCAGGTCGGTGGTAGCAATAGCTTGCACTACTCTTTGGGTTTCGGCCTGCATTATTCCCTGAACGCATTCTCCTACAAAAGCTGATGATCCGGCTCCCGTTAAAATGATCCTTACATCTTTTAAAATCAAAATAGGCGATAAAAATTCTTCCAGGCCTTTCTTTTTTTCAAGAACCAACTTATATACTTCCTTCCATAATTTTGGCTGTCCTGCAATTTCGCTTGCTGTATATTTGGCACCTCTTACGCCGCTGTATTCCCGGGCGAGATTCAGATCTTTAAGTTGTAACATATTTTTCTATTATTTTACTTTCTTTATAAACTGAAATATTAATTTTCTATTTTCATACTTTATATAAACTTGATTTCTTTTCGGCTGCATCCAATGGTTTGTTATCGGCTGCATCCATTTTCGTCTCCTCAACTCCCATCAAAAATGCGGAGACAATGGCTAATACCATTCCTCCTATAATTACCGGATGTGGTATAACCGCATAAATGCCGAGAGAAATGATAACGGTAAGCACAGGTGAAAGAGCAGTTGTCATTGGTGCAATAATTATTGCTTTGCCATAACGAAAAGCGTACACTAAGCAAAGCGCACCGAATGCATTTAATATTTGAATCAGGCCTGCCAGGTAAGGACCATTAAAACCCCAGTTTATTGGTTGAGAAAAATCAGTCATCCATAATGCTACCGGAATGAGTACAACAGAACTGATCATCATATAAAAGAAAATACTTTCTGCATTCATTGTTTCATTTGCAAACCGCATCACATAACCTTGCGCACCCCATGAAAGCAATGGGATGGCTGCCAGTAACATCCACAAATAGCCACTTGCATTATTGTCCCCGGGAGGCTGATAAGATAGTAATAAAATTGCGACGACCGCGACCAAGATACCTATCCAACCCAACCGACCTGTTTTTTCTTTTAATAAAAAAACAGCCATTAAAATCGTAACCACCGGAGTGAGAGAAAGCAAAGGAAAAACGAGATAAGCGGGCGCTATTTTTAAGGTAAAAAAAAGAACTAATTGCCCTATAGCTCCAAGCAGGCCTGCTAAGCATCCCCAAAAAACGGAGCGTTTATCGTATTCCAATTTCCATTTATTAACAATTAAAGCTACAATCGCCGCCGGGATCATTGTTAGCGCCCAAACAACATAACCAAGAGTAGCAGGAAACCCGTTTTTTTCAGGAATCTCGATAAGTGCTCCCCATATTCCCATAAAAATTACGTGCACAATTACAAAACTGATCCAGCCCCTATTTTTTTTCATAAATGAATTTTACTATTGCCTTTTTCTTTATTACTAAAAGCCCGATGAAGCATTTTGAATGCAACTTTTCAAAAGACTTATCGTTTTTTTATTTCAATTTTTATTACCACTATCCTCTATTTCTACAACGGAATTTCGAAAATGGACTTTCGGTCTGGCCTTTTAAGTATTTTTTAAGTGCTCGTTAAACCAGCAAGTCATTCTTGTCAGTAAGTCAATTCTTGTATCGGGCCTCAGATCGGGTCTCCAGCCGTGTCCCTCTCCCGTATACAAAACAAATGAAGTTGTTACTCCAAGCTTTTTTACCGCCACAAACATTTCCTGGGCCTGCGATACAGGAACTTCATTATCCGTTTCTCCATGCAGGAACAAAATGGGAGTTGAGACATTCTTTACATCTTTTAATGGGGAGCATTTCCATAGAGCATCATAATTATCATATACGGGCAACTGGTATTCAGATTCCATTAAAGAATGATATAGGGAGGTACCTGCGAAACTGATAAGGTTACTGATGCTGCCATCCGCAACGGCCGCTTTGAATCTTTTAGTTTTAGTAATTATTCTGTTGGTCATGTAACCACCGTAACTCTGGCCGGTTACCCCAAGCCTCTGCGCATCTATCCATTTATTATTGTCAATGGCGGCATCAACTCCATGCATCAGGTCTTCGTAATCACCTTCACCCCAAGCCTTCATACATCCGTTCGAAAACTGCTGTCCATAGCCATTGCTGCCGCGTGGATTAATAAATAAAATACCATAACCATTTGCTGAAAGAAGTTGTATCCTGTCTTCAAATTCGTATCCGAACATATTATGCGGGCCTCCATGAATCACTAAAATCAAGGGGTATTTATTTTGTAGAGCAAAATTAGATGGCTTTATCAGCCAACCCTGTACGTTAGTACCATCAAAACTTTTATACCAGAAGGTTTCGGCAGGCTGAAGTGTACATTCGTTTAATAGGTCTTCACTAAAATGGGTTAATTGAATTTTCGTGCGGTTTTCTACGTCGTACATGAATGCATCTGCAACGTGAGTGGTATCAGTGTGAACATAAATTATTTTTTTACCATCATTGCTAAGCGAATACTCTGTAACCTTTCCCTGCGTAGAAGTAATACTTTCAACTTCGCCGGATAGAATTGACAAACGATATAAAATGGTACTGCCTGCATCGCCTGCAGTAAAATAAATGTAGGCTGAAGATGGATCCCATGAAATTTGTTCTATTCGCCGGTCAAGAGAACATGTTAAGCATTTAGCGACTCCCCCGAGGGATGAAATAATATATAATTGTGTATCCTCAGCCGGGCTGTCGTTGGTACTTATTTCACTGGTGATGCCTAAATAAGCTATATACTTTCCGTCAGGTGACCAGGATGGCAGAAAAGCAGAACCCGTTTCGTTGGAAACTTTATTTACTTTGCCTGTCGCTATTTCTGCTGAAAATACCCTGCTCCATTGATTAAGATCGGGATTGCCGGTTGTATTGCTGATAAAACAAATCTTTTTCCCGTCCGGAGAAAATGATATGGAGTGCTGATCGAATTCATTTACAAAAACATGCCTCGTAATTTTTTCGTTAATAGAAATTAACCAAATGTGAATGCGCCTGTTATCCGCGTATGCCTGTCGTCCTCTTCCCCCTTTTGATTTATACAACAGGTGGGTAAACTCCCTGTAGACGGAACTGTCATCACTTTTTGAATAAGGCTCGGCACTTACATATGCGATTGCTTTTCCATCAGGAGACCAGCAAAAATTATTAGCAGTATAATGATCTATAAAATAATCGGATTCATAAATATTTATAAGGAATGTTTTTGAATTATTCCCAACATCATAAATAAAAATTGCGGTACTTCCATTGTTTCCGCCGAGGTAAGCAATTAATTTCCCATCGGGGGACCATTGTGGCGATTCGCCGGGGCCTATAGCTTTTTGCTCCTTTGAAGAAACATCTATTAAAATAATATTTGGATGCCAGGAATTGTTGTTTGATGAAGTAACAACGCAGAGCATATATCTTCCATCGGGCGATAACCGGGCATCGGTGACAGCTTTAATATTCAATATGTCAGTAGCTGCAAGAGGTCGTTTTATGGTCGTGGTATTTTTAATAGTTTTATTTTTAAAAAGAGATTAATAATTCAAGTAAAATATGTTATTCGTTATGTTTTCCTTCCCCCTCAACCAATTCGATTGCTTTTAAAAAAAGATGGAAGAAACTCTCTTTACCTTTCCCTAAAATGTTACCAAGCGCTTTTGCTTCTATTGATCTTCCGGAAAGTTTTGCCAGAACCCATTTCATTTGAGGGGATTTTTTTTCATTTTGTATATTCCAAGTACTTAATGAATCCTGGACATGTAGCCAATCGTTCATGAGTACTGCAGCTTGTTTTTCTTTATTAAATTTCTTTAGAACGGCTATAGAAATATAGTTACCTATAGTACTTCCTGAAGAAGTAATTTTTTCAGGATCAGCAGAAAAATTAAGTATATCATGATAGTGTTGAATCGCTTTTTTTTCATCTCCTGATTTTTTTTCACAATAAGCCAGCAAATAATTCTGCAGCCTATAATCAGGCCCGTATGGCATTCCGCTTCCAAGATTTTCGGGAAACTGCTTTGAGTCTGTGAGATAGGCTACTGCTTCCTTATATTTTTTTTGTTCTATGTTATTCAGTGCAACTGCGATATTAGCCATCACAAATATCTCGTGGCCTTCCCTGGCGCCTTCCTGCGGAAGAATGAGGGTAGAACTTAAAATCTTAATACATTCATTTGCTTTTTTCGTATTCAACAAAGCCTTTGCATAATCAATACCGATCACAGCATTAGCTGGGAATTTTTGATAAGCTTCTTTTGCATTTTTAAATTGTTCCGGAAAGAAATCATTTGATTCGTAAAAATTATTAAGTGCATTCCATGTGCGCCATTCGTTGGGATCCATTTCCTTCGCCTTCACAAAATCTTTTAGTACTTTATCTTTTTTATTTTTATCATCGCTAAATAAAATACCTCTCGAAATATAGAAGAGTGCATATTCAGGTTCACTGCCGCATTGGTCAAATAATTGTTTTGCTTTAATGTAATTATTATTATTCCATTGAATCAACGCTGCATAATAAACAGTCTTCCATGTATGGTGTTGTTGCTCCGCCCATTCCAGTACAGCCAGGCTTTCAGGGCGAAAAGGAAATACCAACCAGGGGGAAATTGCTTCCGACTTAGTGAGATATTCTTCGCTTTTTTGTTTAGAAGTATTCCTATACAAATATGCGAGCCAATAATAAACAGTAGGATGTGCAGGCGCTAATTCCAGAACCTTTATCGCTTCCTCGTTCATACCAGTGTTTACATATTGTATTGCCAGTTCAAGGTATGTTTCTTGTGGAAATTCATTTTGTATATCACTCTGAAATTCATTTCTGCCTTTTGTAGTATCAACAGCAGATAAGTACTTCTCAAATTTTGCAAAATGACTCAAGGGGTCAATTTGTAAAAGCTCATCAATGGCCACTTTTGATTGATCAGCTTTATTTAATTTTCGATAAGCAGTAATTAAGTGAGACCGCGCAGCGAGATTGTATTTATTATAAACCAGCGATTTCTTTGCGTATTCGGCAGCTTGTTCAAAGTCTGTTCTCTTTAATTCAATTGCTGCGAGTTCGCCGTAAGCAGCGGAACGATATTCCATTGTTTGTGAAGCAATGCTGAATGCTTCTTCTGCTTCATCCAGGCTATTCAGTTTAAATTGCAGCTCTCCATAAATAAAATTGGCAGCGCCATCGTAAGCGCTGAATTCAAGTACTCTCCGGGCATATTTTATGCCTTCTTCATATTCGCCTTGCCGGTAATACAGCTCAGCGATTCTCGCCAATGCCTCACTATGTGAAGGTTCTGCTTTGACGCATTGTTTATAAAGTTCCAAGGCTTCTGTGTAGTTACGCATGGCATTTTGCTCTTCTCCCATCCTGAACAATCTTTCGGCAGAATTAACAGCCATTAAATATTTACCTGTAACTACCGGGCGGGAGATAATGCTTTCAGGCTTATTGGAGAAATATAATTTCTTGCTACCAAGGTTAACCGTGAGTTTATCCTTTGCATAGTTTGTAACAGAAAATGAATGGCTGAATGTTCTCATCGTTTCCAGCTTTACTTTTTCAGCGAAAATTTTATTGCTGTTTACTGAGATCACAAGGCTGTCTTCCAATTGCTGCAAGGGACTAACAGTGACGGTTAGGCTATCTTTAGTTGCACTCACATTGAGCGTGCCATATTGGTTCGCATCCATCATACCCGCTGTCCCTTTTACCGGGAACCAGTAATCTGTTTTTGTTTCAGTATAAAAAGGCTTATGTGATAATTGTCTGAAGGGACTGTGATAGCCGCTCCTTTCTGCGGCCTGGTTGAGCTTAACGCCGGACTGCGCTTCTATGTATTGCCCATCATTATCAGTCAAAAGATCTTCCCATATTGCCCCATCGCGTGCCAGAGACCATATCCATAATTTTTTTCCCGGAGCATCAGCATAAGATGACCAATGGCCAAAACCAAAAGATGAATTTTTCCAATATCCGCCAAACCAGTTGCGGTAATCGCCTACCACATGGTAAGACTTGCTGCCACCAAAATTATTATTCTTGTACAGGGAAAGATTACGGCCTTTATCTAAAGGCCATGGGCTTGCCAAGCCATCGTGGCCGATATGATAATTACCTGGAAAATAGAATTGCAGATCTTCAGTGGCTTTAAAGGCGGCATTCTCCCACGATAAATAAGCCTGGTGCAATGGAAGCGGATTGAACCATAATGCTTCAGTTTCAAAATATGCCTTATCCTTTTGTAAATTTATTTTAATCCTCCATTCGCTGCGTGATGCAAGATCGAGGCCGCCAACCACAAAACTCACACTGCCATCCGGATTGTTCAATAACGTGTAATCAACAGGAGCAGCCGCCCAAGGTGCATGCCCCAGGTCAAGGCCAAAGTTATGTTCAATGCCGCCGCTTGTCCATGGCCCTCTTATGCCGATGGCACGAAATTTCATCACATGGTTTAAATAAACAAATTCATTACCAGTTGATTTTTCAATAGCGCCCATTACTTTTCCGCCCACTTCCGGCAGCACTGTAACGGTAATGAAATCGTTCTCCAACTTTACCACTTTCCATTTTTGATTTATACCCTTATCCGTATATCCGTCTATCATAAAGTATGGATAAAATGGCGCTACTTTTTTGCTTATGGCCATAGCCGGCAAAGGATTGGGATCAGAGAAAGGATAAGTTTTGATCGTTTGATATTCTTCTGTTACGGAAACATTTTGTGCATATACAATTACAGGGAATATGGAAACAAAAACCATCCTTATAAATTTATACTTACCTAATAGTATAATGCATGTTAATCCATATACCATGAAAAAGGGATTGATCGTGTGCGACCTTAAAATTTAATGATGCAAATTCGGATTCAATTGTTGATCCTGGTAAGGATATGGCGCCCAATAAAAGGTATGCGCAGCATCGTCAGGCATTTTATTTATCTTCTCTTCTGAAGGGTCGCGGTCTAAATTGGCTTTTGCTACTGTTTCTGTTCTTATAAGATCAAACCACCTTGCGCCACCAGGCTCAACACCTGCAAATTCCCAGGCACGTTCAGCAATTACAGAATCCCTGAAAGCATTTTGAGATAAACCTGGAATTAAATTATTTAAACCAGCTCTCTGCCTTACCTGGTTAATGGCGTCATAAGCAGTTGCATCTGCAGCGCCAGACATACTTTCCGCTTCTGCGTAGGTTAGCAAAACTTCGGCATAACGCATAAGGTAAACGGTACGGCTGTCTATCCAGTTATCATTGGCATGCGTTACGGGATTATAATATGCATCGAACCGGTATTTTTGAATGTACGGATGTTTATTTAGTGTATGTTGCCAATCAACGGCATTTGCCGCATCATTATTTACGTAATATTGGGTTTGATAAGTAGCGTCTTTGCGAGGGCCAGGAGGAAATTTTTTATAAAAATTAATTTCTCCGTAGCCATCTCCCCAACCGCCTTCTTCTTCCGGCTGAAATGAATTGGGCCTTGCATTGCCACTGTTGTTGCCCCAAGCATCCGGCACGTTTGCATTATAAAAGGCCCCGAATATTGTTTCGTGGTTAAAATTACCTGCCTCATTCCACAGGCTTGCAAAGGAAGGCATTAATTCATAACCCCATGTTGCTTTATTATCAATAACCTCTTTCGCTTTTTGTGCTGATAATGCGTAATACTGGTTTTGTTTCACCGGCCATCCCGCCATCGTTAAATACACATTTGCCAATACAGCTTTTGCCGAACCGGCTGTGGGAGCAACATCAATACCATTTTGCCTTCTCTCGCCATCCCATTGGTTTGGTAATAAATTTTCCGCCATTTGCAGATCGCTCACAATAAGTTTATAAACATCTTCAGGGGTTGATAATGTTATATTAAAATCCACTTTAGTATCTGTAACCAAAGGAAGAGGCCCCCAGACGCGTGTGAGAAAGAAATAGCTTACTGCTCTTATAAAGTAAGCTTGCCCCGCTGCCTGTTTGCGTTGTTGTTCTGTAGCCTCAGTTGCCCCTTCATAATTATTAAGCAAAGCATTGCAGGATTTTATGGTAGTATATAAAGAGTTCCAAAAATAGTTAGCTCCCTGGTTCGATGAAACAGGTTGAAATATATCGTAATCAGACCAGGTTTCTTTATTACCCGATCTCACTACGGTTACATCGTCACCACCCCATAATGGCGCAAAACCATCTGATTGGTTGAAGGCCGCGTTTAAATTATTATACAAAGCAATGGATGCCAGATTGAGATCGCTTCCGGTTTTATAAAACTCCTGGGGAGTTACGCTCCCTTTGGGTTTTTCTTCTAAAAATCCCTTTTTACATGACAGGGTGAAAACGGATATGCAGAAAAAAAATAAAATTAATTTACGCATGATTATTATTTTATTAATTATTTATAAATTTTAAAATCCAATATGCAACCCAACAGAAATAGTTTTAGGAGACGGATACGCTCCAAAATCAATACCGGCAGAAGCATCGCTGCCGGAAGGTGTAGAGCTCGCTTCCGGATCAAAACCTTTGTACTTTGTAATGGTGAATACATTCTGTGCACTTAAAGTTAAGCTCGCATCAACGCCACTTATTTTTTTATGCAAATAATAAGATACACTTAGATTTTTGAGCCTGCAATAACTGCCATCCTGCAAATATTGGGTTGACTCAGTAAAGTTTCTTCCGGTTTTACTTGCAGGATCGGCCCAGGCTGCACCAGTGTTTTGAGAAGACCAATAATTTACTGACCCGGCCAACGTAGGATAATATACATCACTGTTTGGAGCCGCGATAATTGCATAAGTAGCATTAAATATTTTATTTCCCAGCGCTGCCTGAAAAAATATATTGAGCTCTACATTTTTGTATTTAAAACTATTATTCCATCCCATTAAAATTTTAGGCGTGGCACTGCCTTTAATAATGCGATCCGCAAAATCTATTTGCCCGTCACCATTCACATCCTCGTAGCGATTGTCACCTGCTTTATAGCCAAGAGCGGGATCATCTGAATTGTAAATGCCTGTCCAGGGTATAAGAAAAAACGTTCCCAACGATTCGCCAACTTTCACTACCTGTATGTTTGTATTAATGAAACCCTGCCCTACAAAATCATTTCTGAAGAGGACAGAATCTTTCCCCAGATTTAAAACTTTGTTTCTGTTCCTGGCCGCATTGAAAGTTGTAGTCCAGGTAAAATCATTCGTTTCTACGGGTGTTATCTCTACTGCAAGCTCAATTCCTTTATTACTTACTTTTCCGATGTTTTGCAGAAAAATTCCTCCACCGTTATAACCTGCCACAGGTGTATTTAATAATAAATCTTTGGTTGTCTTATTGTAGTAATCAAAAGTTACATTAATTCTATTATTCCAAAAGCCCATGTCGAGGCCAAGATCGAATTGATGGGTAGTTTCCCATTTAAGATTAGGGCTTTCCGGGCTGCCCTGCATATAGCCTTGTGATAACGTAGATGTACCAAAAGAATATTGCACCGGGGTTAATAAACCGAGGCTGCTATATGGGTCTATGGCCTGACTTCCTGTTATTCCGAAGCTACTGCGTAGTTTGAGATTTGAAAACAAGTTTCCACTTTTTACAAAATCTTCATCTGATAAACGCCAGCCGATTCCAACCGACGGAAAATAGCCCCACTTGTTGGACGTAGTTTGGAATTTGGAAGAACCATCCGCCCTAAAAGTAGCAGCTAATAAATATTTATCCTTATAAGAATATAAAACACGTCCCATAAATGAGAGCAAAGCCCAGTTAGTATAGGAAGAGCTGATGCTTTGAGAGGCATTCAACCCAAGATTATAATAACCATTCGATGTAGAGCTTAAGCCGGAACCTAAGGCATTGAAAGCTGTGTATTTGTTGGTGGAAGCTTCTTCCAAAGCAACAATTGTCAGGTCATGTTTTTGATTAAAGTTTTTATGAAAAGTGAGAATATTGCTGTTTTGAAAAGTATAGCTTTCTCTTTGGCTTTGCCCGGAACCCGGATTGCCGAGGCTTATCCAGTCATTATTCAAATAAGCCAGTTTAGTACTATTCACATTCAAGCCTAATAACACATCTAAAGAAAGCCAGTTATTAAATTTATATGTGAGCTTTCCATTTAATAAAGCGGAATTTGAAAAAGCCTGGTTGTTTCTTTCTTTAAGGATCATATACGGATTGGCCCAAATAGGAGAAACGGAATTACGGTTATACGATTTTAAGGAGTCATAAACCTTTTCCGTGGGCGCCCATGCAAGGCCTCCTGTAACCGGATTTCCTTTTCCTCCTATATCTCCATTATTATTTGAGTTGGTACGCCCTGCCAGCAATCCTAAATAAAAGCTGGCTTTTTTACTGATCTTACTTTCGAGATTAGCTCGTAAGGCATATTTATTTTGGCCGGTGTTTATCAACAATCCCGACTGGTCAACATAATATCCCGATATATAGTATCTCGATTTTTCTGTTCCGCCTGATATGGATAACTGATGGCTTTGGGTAACTCCGTTCTGAAAAATTAGATCCTGCCAGTCGGTGGATTTTCCGGCAAAGGCTGCGGGATCGGGGAAAACATCACTTCCCACTATATGATTTGCTTCCCTTGCAAAGTCAACGCCACTGCGAAGCTTATATTTATTCATGGGATGATTGACCCTTAGAAACCCGTTATAGTCAATTTGAATGTCTCCTTGTTTTCCTTTTTGAGTCGTGATCAATATCACTCCGTTTGCACCCCTTGAACCATAAATTGCAGTAGCCGAAGCATCTTTTAAAACTTCCATTGACTGAATATCATTAACATTTATATCCTGAAGGAGAAGGCTAAATAACGCAATGCCATCCACTACGTACAGCGGGCTATTGCTTGAGTTAATAGAGTTAGCGCCACGAATGTGAATTTTAGGTTCGCTGCCCGGCGCTCCGGATGTATTTGTTACTTCCAGCCCGGCTACTCTTCCCTGCAGTGCGGCCGATGCATTCAATACAGGCTGGTCTTTATAAGAATCAGGAGTGAGGGAGGTAATAGAACCGGTCAAATCTTTTTTCCGCTGCGTGCCATAACCTATTATAAGTACATCTCCTAAGGCACCGGCTTCAGCCATTAAAGTTTCGTTTATTACGGAACGATTATTAACCTGAACATCCTTAGCTATATAACCAACGAAAGAAAATATCAAAGTTCCGTTTGACGGAGCGCTAATTGAAAACCGCCCTTCCGCATTTGTTGAAGTTCCGGTTGTGGCGCCCTTTACTTTTACTGACGCACCCGGCATGGGTAAGTTATTTTGCTCATCAATAATCTGGCCCGTTACGATTGTGTTTTGCGCATAGCAGCAATAGTGTGCAGCAAATAAGCTGAAAACTAACATTACAATGGTCTTCATTAAAAGTAGTTTAGTTGATGGTATTTTTGCTTTTTATATTAGCAAAAGTTAGAAGCAATAACAAAACAAATATAATAGTATTTATTTCGTTACACAAAAAATAATTTATGAAACCTTGTCTTTAAAAGAATATTTATATCATTTCAAATGTTTTACTTTCAAAACCTTACTAATATTATTCTGAAACTGTTACATTAACTCATACCAAATCATAATTCAATACTCTCCCAATTGAATGTTTCGCTTCTGGCGGGCAAATTATTTTTGTTAGCAAACTTATTTCTTGCGTCAAGTGCGTCTTTTGCCCATTTACCTAATGGAAATTTCAATTCACGATAAATGAGATAACTCATATCCACGGTTCTGGCGGGCCCATGATCTTTCACATCATCAACCAAGTCCAAAAATTTACGTCCATTGGCTTCAGCCACCCGGGGGTACCAATCCTGGTACCACACTGTTGTTACTGTCTGCAAAACCTCATTTCTTTCATCTAGTATTTTTTTTGCCTGATCAAGTGCCTGATCAATCAGCGATACTGCCAGCGCGGGATTAGTGGCGGCTGCATCAGAAGAAAGGGTGAGGAAATAATTGATCCCTTTTAGGCCTATCAACATAGATAAATTTTGGCGGCAAAGCTGGGCTAAAGAACGAAGCACCTGTAAATTATAATGCTGGTAATCTGCTGCCAGCAGATTCTTATACAATAAGTTCATCAGCTCATCATTCTGCTTAAGGAATTTTTCAGCAGCCTCAAGGCGCGGCCTGTTATCGCTGTTCCAATCTTTATTTATAGAGAGATCACTATCGGATGGAACCGGCAAAGAAGGCAATACTTGATCTTTGGCTAATTTAGGCGTATCAAAAATACCTGCAGAATATCCAAAAATAGGAGATCGGTTTTTAGAAGGCTTCCATTCCCAGCTTTTCTCCCAAAATTCTGCCTGGGTACTTAGCAGTTGATATACCTTATCTATATTAACTGTGTTCTTACCATAAAAAGAATTATAAAAACGGGTTGTAAGATCTTGGGCACTTGCAGGTTTGCTGTTCCAACCGGCAGCAGCGCCGGCAGCATACCCCAGCCAAAAGGTTTCCGGGTTCAATCCTGCATCTGCCCAGCCTGCTATTATTACGCCCATAAAATCTGATTTACCTCCAGCCATACCCGAAGTAATGTCTTTTAGCATTTCAGCGACCCGGCCTTTTGGCACTTCTCCTTCTTGTTGTTCATTATCAATAATCGAAGGTGAACTGTTTGCAGAAAATTCTGCGGTAGACAGTTTATAATAATTTGGAAAGAGCGGCTCTTCCCCCTGGGTTGAAGTATAAATAAGCTGGCGCATTCCATGCTCTTTAAAAATATGTGCTGTTTTCTCATCATACACACCATTAATTATGTGCGATGGAAGTGAATTAATATCTGTAGGCTTAAGCGGATATTCTCCCCATATAATAACTTTTCTGCCTTTTTCATGAAGCTTGTTTGAAACTCTTGAAATATACTCAGCAAGCAATCTTCCATTGCCTCCCAATACATCAGCACGCTTCTTTTCAACCTCTGACATGCCAACATAGTATGCTTCATCCGTAGAAAACAAAATATATTTTCCTCCCTTATTTGCATTTATAAGGTCATTCATCATAGCTAAGATTAGTTCATCTGCTTTTGGATCTATCACCTTCAATTCATAATTCGAATTAGGAAAAGCCCGTAAACTCAAATATTCAGGATGCTTTAGGATAAAGGCTATGTGAGCAGGCGCATCTAAATAAGGTACCAACTCAACATAGTAAGTACGTGCATAATCAGTTAGTTCCTGGAATTCGGCGGGTGTATAAGCATAGGGCTCTATAACAGGTTTAGCAAATGAAAACTGGAAATGGCCTTCTAATTTTAATGAAAATGTATTGATCTTATAATAGCTGGCTTGCTTAATGATCCGCTTCATTGCATCAAGGCGTTCAAGATGATGAGCGTCGTCCCAATAGATCATCCGCATATCCATATCAGGCCAGTCTGTAATTTCACCACCTGCAAAAAAAGTTTTACCTATTTCTGGTTGTAGCAACTGGATAAATGTTTGAACGCCATAAAACAGTCCTGGTGCTGCGTTTGCTGTAATTGAAACGCGGTCTGATTGCAATTTTAATTTATACGCCTGTTTCTGTAATGATATCCTGTTTGTATCAGTGGTCTGTCCTATTGAGACAGATCCCGGCTTTATATTTAATTGTATTTTATGGCCGCTGTTATGGTTCGTGCTATTTAATCTCAGGCCAAAACGTTCCTTTAATCCGGATATTAAACTAAGCACCGCAGGATCATTTTTTGATGTGTTGCCCGCAAGTTCTATTGTCCAGCTATCGTCAAGCAAATTATGCTGATCTGAAAGCGAAACTTTTTGGGGGACAGGCAGCAGGCCTTTCCCCGGTCGTTCTATGTTTGTACTTATTTCATTTCCCTTATTCTGGGAATAGCCATTTAAAGAAATAAAAACAACGATTAAGAATATTAGGAACAGGTATGTTTTTATCATTCAGCAAATTTTTTCAGGTTTAAATTTTTCTAAATTTATTTGAATACTATTTCAAGCCTTTCATTTCTTTTTTACATTCAAACAATTGTAACAAGCACAGAAGCACCAAAAGTTCCTACGGAACTAAACTACCTAATCAAATTCATAAATCACCCCTCTTTAATTGTGTCATCGCATGATCCGCTGCTCTTGCCGTTAATGCCATAAATGTGAGAGAAGGATTTTGCGTAGAAGTTGACGTCATACATGCACCATCTGTTACATACACATTTTTGCACGCATGCAATTGATTCCATTTGTTCAATAGTGATGTTTTGGGATCGGCTCCCATTCTTATGCCACCCATTTCATGAACATCTATTCCCGGGTTTTGAGTAGAGTCCTGGAGTTGAATATTGGTAAAGCCCGCAGTAGTGAACATCTCTGTAAACTGTTCAAAATAATCCTTTTTCATTTTTTCATCATTCTCATCATACACTACCGAGATTTTTAATAAAGGAATTCCCCAATCATCTTTTTGCAAAGGATCGAGGCTTACAAAATTGGTTTCTTTTGGAATGGTTTCGCCCATCATGTGCGAGCCTACTTTCCAGGGGCCTATACCGGGATTTAAAAGATTTTCTTTGAAGCTGATTCCAACTCCATCTGACTGGCGGCCTGAACTCCTGTAAGCAGAAAAGCCGGCGGCATAGCCCCGGAGAAAATTTGTTTCCTGCTTAAATAAATTTCTAAACCGGGGCATATAACCGCCGCCCGCCGGGTTTCTTCCTATTGTAGTAAATTCTTTTAATCCATCATATTGGGCGCTCATGCGTGCACTGTAATTATGGAAAGCCACAAATTTCCCCATAAGGCCATTATCATTTCCAAATCCATTCGGAAAGCGACGTGAAGTGGAATTCAGCAATAACAAATTGCTGTTTAAAGCGCCTGCATTTACGAAAATTACCTTTGCATAATATTCAATGGCTTCCTTAGTATTGGTATCAATAACTCTTACGCCGGTTGCTTTATTTTTTTGCTCATCATAGATTACCGAATGAACTACGGAAAAAGGGCGCAGGGTTAAGTTGCCGGTTTTTGCCGCCCATGGAATGGTAGAGGAATTGCTGCAAAAATATCCGCCCAACGGACAGCCCCGTGCGCAAAGGTCACGGCTTAAGCACTGGCCCCGGCCTTGTTCCAGATGAATGGGATTTGGTTTCGATAAGTGTGCAATCCTTTCGCTGATAACATGGCGGTGCTCATATTTCTCATGCATCTTTTTTTTGAAATAATCTTCCACAGCATTCAAGGGAAATGGAGGCAAAAATTCGCCATCGGGCAATTGTGCCAGGCCATCCCTGTCACCGGAAATGCCTGCGAATTTTTCTACATGACTATACCAGGGAGCCATGTCTTTGTATCGTATAGGCCAGTCAATCGCAAAGCCATCTCTTGCCGGGCCTTCGTAATCAAAATCGCTCCATCGTTGCGTAGCTCTTGCCCACATTAATGATCTGCCACCCACCTGGTAACCACGTATCCAATCAAAAGGTTTCTCCTGGATGTAAGGATGCTCTTTGTCCTTGACAAAAAAATGAGCAGTATCTTCTCCATAAGCGTAACACTTGTTTATGATAGGATTTGCCTTTTTATCGCCGAGAGGCATTTCGCCAAGATGCTCAAATTCGTAAGGGTACATGCTGGCTGTAGGGTAATCATTAATATGCTTTACATCCCTGCCCCGCTCTAATACCAAAGTCTTAAGACCTTTTTCAGTAAACTCTTTGGCGGCCCATCCGCCACTCATGCCGGAGCCGATTACTATAGCATCGTATGTGCGTTCTTTAACCATGCCCTTAATATCACCCATATATTAATTTAGAGATTTTTTACAGGATAATATCCATCATATTTATGCGACGGAATAAATTCGTATTTAATAATATTTGTCATTACGTATTTAGAATTTAAATATCCCTCAATAGTTCTTTGTTTCATTATAGCATAGAAATCAAAAACTTCTTTTGAATATCCTTTTTTACTTTCTATATCAAGAAGCACTTTTTGTTTTTGATCTGCATTACAGTTTGCAAAAGATTGGTCAAACTGTCTTTTTGCATCAGCTTCCAGGTAATCTAAACCGGTAATAAAATTCTGTTGCACTTCTTTTTCATACATATCATCTACCATTTTTAATACAAACAAATGGGCTCCTACCTCTTTAGCCCCCGCTATATTTGTTGCGGGAATAATCGTCGAAGCTATTTCAGCAAGAAGATTCTCCTGGCTTGCATTTATTTTAAAATTTTTTAAGCCTACAGAAGCTTTGCCCGGCGTGTTTTTACATGAAGGCAATAGCATAAAGCCTCCTGTAATAACTACTAAATTCCGGATGGCCGATCTTCTTTCCATACCTGTATTTTACCTTAAGGCGTTTCTGAAATATTTTACACTTGCCATCACATCGGGAGTATTATTTTCCCAGTTGCGTTCGTACTCGGCAGAGATCATTCCTTTAAAATTTTGCCTTTTTAATTCTTTTATTACACCATCTGTATTTGCTACGCCTGTCCCCCAGTGTACATCCCGGTTTTCCTCGCCTGTATCTTTACCTTCTATAGCTTCAAGGTCTTTCATGTGCACGTGCAGCACATGCCCTTCCAACTTTTTAAGGCATTCTATAGGGTCAAGGTCGGAGCGTACCCAATGGCCGATGTCAGCGCAGGCACCTATGCGGTTACTTCTTCCTTTTAGAGCAGCAAGCACGGTATCTGGATTCCAGTAATGCTTGGGATATGGATGATTGTGAATGGCAACATTAATCCCATATTCATCACACAGTCCGGATATAAAAGCTAAATCTTTTTCATCCGGCTCAGAGGTGAATGTTTGTATTCCCATTGACTTTCCAAAATCAAATAGTTTGCGCCATTCAACGTCGCTGTTGGGAGTGATCACACCGTATGCAATGATCTTCATTCCCTTCTCTCCGACCTTTTTAAGAATTTCCTTTTGAGTAGTCGCATTCATGTGATAATCCATGGTCCCTTCAATGCCTTCTCCTATAACTTGCCCAGGGAAACATTCTACATACTTTAAATTACAGCTATCAATTTTATCAAGAGATTGTAAAAATGTAAATCGGTTAAATGTATAGGTGCCGGCCCCTAACGTCCATCCTAATTTTGTTTCAGGTTCATCTATTGAAGATTTGTTGCTGTTACTGTTATTGCAGCCGGCTACTGTGAGAAGAATTATTGCTGAAAATAAAAATAAGCTTTTCATTATTGAAGTATTTATAACCCATCTAAGAGATCAATTAAAAAAGGAGAAATCTATATTTCAATAGCCGGGGTTTTGTTCCAATTGCGGCGCTTTTCTCAATTCATCTGAAGATATAGGAATCCAATACATTTTAGACAAAGCCTGCCGTTGTTCTACCTGGATTTGTTTCCACACAGTAGTGGCATTACCATTGGTTACAGTTTCGGTTATATCCACACCCTTTGCATCGGTAAGTGCTTTATCCAATATTTTCCATCTTCTTATATCGTACCACCGGTTATTTTCAAACACCAGTTCAATTTGCCTTTCGTACCGCAGGGCCTCAGTTATATCCCCGGTAAAATTTGGCATGCCGGCACGGGTTCTTATCATGTTAATATAAGTAGTGGCTTCTGCTGTTTGTCCTAATGCCAAAGAGGCTTCAGCATAATTTAATAAAACTTCTGCGTATCTAAGCTCTATCCATACATTTTCATTGGACTGCGATTGTGCATCAATTTCATTATCCAGCATTTTCTTCATTACATATCCTGTGAAGCTTGCATTAAAAGGAGAAATTGGGCTTTGGCGGGTGTCTAAACCAAAAGTTGTAGAGGCTACAGTGCCACCATTTATTACAATAAAGGTACGCCTGGAATATACTCCCAGCGGATCTATCCCCTGAAGGCCAGAAGGCCGGGGCATCCAAATGGCACTGTCATATAAAATGGACCCATAGAACCTTGGATCCCTGTTGTAATAAGGATTTTTATTGTGGAACCTGGAAGATGTATTTTGATAATAGCCATTAGCATCTATCGTGAAATGATCAAAAAAATCTGAGCCATCCTCCATTTCGTAAGTATCTACTAAATTTTGCGTAGGCGCATTACTTGCCCATAAATACCAGCCGTTTCCTCCGTTCCATTGATTCATTTGATTTTTATCACCGGTTGAACTTCCATACATTTTCCCCCATATTATTTCATTATCCGACAGGTCTTTTGCTTTAAAAAATTCGTAATAGTTTTTAGCGATCGCTGCCTTATCCGGTGCACCAAAATCCGCAAGCTGGTAGGTATTTAAATCAATAACAGCTTTTGCTGCATCTCTTGCAGCAGTCCAAAGCGCAGTCCTGTCAGGGTTTTCATATCCTACATATTTGTTTTGAGCGGTACCATCTGCGGTGAGGTCGCTG
>DASYOM010000100.1:0-17049 GCA_036007765.1 Chitinophagaceae bacterium
AATAATGCCCTGCCAACTTATCATCAGGCAAGAGGCTCATTTGGATGCAAATGAAGCCTATACTTATTATGAAGAAAAATCACCCGGACTTGGTGAACGATTTCTTCAGGAATAGATCCAACGTTACAATCAAATTATTGAGCATCCTAATACTTTGGTTTCATTGATGAAAAAAAAATTATCAGGGATGTAAAACTCAGGCATTTTCCATATTTGGTAGTTTATGAAATTGACAATGATAAAGCGATTGTTTATTCTGTTTTTAATGGATATAAAAATCCAGACAAAAAAGTTTCCAGATAAATATCATGGGGCGATAATGACTATCTCTCAAAAAAACAAAAACAATTCGGTTTTTTTATGGATCACATGATGCCGATTACCTTCCGCCGGTTTTGTGTCCGCACGAAACCAGCACAAGGTTGCTATCAATAATAAACTCACTTTTCTTTCAGATGTGGTTAAGAAAACCGAAAATCATCATACCCCCTGCCATGATTCGTGTCCTCACGCGCTAAACACAATTTATAAGGTAAGTTCCCGCCAAAAGGGCGGACAGGTATAACTTCCAATAACGGCAGGTAAATTCTAACCATCATAATGTGACTTAACTAGTTTCCAAATAATGTGATGTTATCAATTTGCAGGGTATGGCCTTGATAATGATTCCAGAATAGCCCGGCAGATTCAATCCTGTAATTCATCTGCGAAGACTAAATAACAATTATATGCATTACAGCTGCTGATAGTATGCAATAGTCACGATTTGACCTATCAGACAAACACATTATCTGTTATATTTCCTATTTATCAGGTCAAATACTGAGTTTTACAGATTAATTAATAGCGTTTGAAAAAATCAATCCTTTTTGGCAATCACAGTATATCCGCCTGAAATTTTTCCATTTAATCGTTGTATAATCCGGAATACATCACACTCCCCGGGCCTTAAATTTTCAATGTGCAAATATAAAAATGTTTCTTTTTCATTACATTCTCTTTCATATTCGAGGGATTGATGAAGCAATGGTTTTACTGCTTCCGGAGAAACGCCCTGGAAAGAAATGTTTTGTTTGGAAACACCCATGGGCGTCATTATGCCTACTGTATTTTTTTGGATGGGCGCCTGTTTATAACCGTGATCTTTTTTGCCTTTTAAAATAGAAAGCCAATAAGCATCCGCTACCGGCACCCGTTCAATGGAAATTTGTGCATTGCCCTTTGGCGCTGTACAACCTGTTTTAATTTTTAATTCCAAATGTGCAGGTGACTGTGCTTCTACCACTGCAATATTCCGCTGGCCGGTATGCCTGTCTTTTGCTACTTCCCAAACGCTGTTGGATACCGGATCTAAAAAAGGTTCAAAAACCCTTACGACTAAACATTCATGCCCATCATTTTCAAAACTTGGTATCCAGGTCTGCGGACATTTTACAATCTGGCAGGCTGTTTTTGAAAACCGATTGCCCAGATCTGTATACGCAGCGCCAATGAATTTTGCATTGACAGAATTAATACCCAGGCTTGGGTTGCACCAGTAAAATTCTACCCGCACGTTTACACCGGGGGCGAGTCCAAGATTCCATACGCGTGCCCAAAGTGTATTCGGTTTTCCTGCTACAGCCGTGCCACCAAGTGTGGGCGGTTTTGCAGGTGCGGTGGCTGCATCCATATTGGGCGCCACAAATATATCCGGGCTTTCCCAAAAGACCCCAGAGAAAGGTCGGTTGCCATGATCTCCCGGAGCTGCCCTGATAACCAAAAAAGGCAGGTAAGAATCTTTTCTTGGTGGCATCTTCACACCTTTGGGTCTTCCGGAATCTTTTACAATTCCAAACACTGCATCAATAAAAGCTGTTTTGGTATCATCAGTAGAGCGACCCGGTTGTACGGGAGACACAAAGGAATCGGTTGTATTTGTTTTTGGCGGCTCAGGATGTTTTGGCCTGTTGGGTGGAATAGGATCTCCGCAACAATAATCTTTGGGCTCTTTTAGGCAGTCAATCAGATCAGCACAGCAGTCCTGGACTTTTTGATCTTTATCGTGGCAGCTGCAATCGCAATCTTTATGACAACCACATTTTTTTCTATCTGAAGGATGCGCAGACATGTTGATTTTTTTTAAAGGATGATAACATTACCGTTGGGGTTATAGCATACTATTTCCATAGTACAAGGGCCTATTTCGTTTTGCATGCTGCCATCTAAGTATACCAGCTTCAGCGGGGGCAATCCATTATTGAAATAAGTGGCGTTTGGCCCTTCCCCAAGAATATCACCGCTATTGTATTTTTGCGGCAATATGCTGCAGGGTACACAAAACGGGTGGCCCTCGTAATCTGTATCCGTGTTATCTGGATCCCGGTTCCAATCCCAACTTTTAAAGCCATACCCCCTGTCTGAATCTAGATTCCATTCCGTAATGTTTTTATCAAGATTTTCATCCCCTGTTCTTGCCAATTGCCAGATTATAAAGGTGGAGAAATTTACCGGGTCGCCCAGGTTGTTGGCTGCATCCACATTTTCGTAGCAAAACTGCACGGTATCATTTGGTGTTGCGCAGTTAGCCAATCGGTTGATGATGCCCATGTTGGCTGCTATAGCATCGGTTACTAAATATTCAGCATCCGTTCCTCTTACAAAAGGCCCTGGATAGGTTACACAGTTTTCGGATGGACTTAAAGGATAGCGATAGGGATGTTGATATTCTGAAAATTCATTTGCCTTGGGGTCGTAAGGCGATGATCTTGGATACATTTTATCCGGCACTTCATACGTATTAGAGGCCGATCCTGATTCAAGATCATATATCAAATCTATGGGCAGCACCAAAATATCATCCATAGCACTGAGCAAAGTTGAAAGATAGTCGTTGTGCTCTACCCCAATTTTTATCATGCTATCGTCTATTTCATCATTCATTGGGCGAAAGTATCCTGCTTCTATGCACACTTGCCTGAAGGCCTTTACCATATAATACAATGGCAACTCAATTAGATAGTATGCCAGGAGCCGCGGACCATAGGTGGCTAGATCTAAAATAGCGCCCGGCAATACGGTAGCCAACCACAACGCTACTTCTGCTAACCATTCCAAAAGAGCAAGGATCGATAGTATGATATCCAGCCAGTTTGTATCGGAATTATCATCCGGCGCTACATCCTGCAAAGGATCTGACATAGAGGGAAAATCCAGGTTAGGAAACACATCTGGAGGTGAGGGTTTTTCGTGAGCGAACCCGTCTAAGCTGGCATGTTTGTAGTACCGGAATAAAATATGAAAGCCAGTTTGTACATCATCTACGCCGGGCCTGCCATCTGATGTGTTTAATATAGCCGGGGAAGTGCCATTTTTGCTGAGCCTTTCCGCCTGGCTTTGCGTTACAAAAACATCCTTAAAAGCATCCAGCAATAAATTGATTACTTCTTCCGGTATATCCGAATCCAGATCTAGTTGCCTTCTTCTTTTATACCTGCCACGAAGGGTGTCGTTGCCGGGATCATAACTGGGCCTGTCCCTGGCCGGGCTGCCATCATCTTTAAAAGCGAAGCGATAATGAAAGGCGGATTTGGTAAAATCATTGTATAGTGTATCGCTACCATGTTTTACAAAATAAGTTCGGGTATCTACATGTGATTCTACCAAATGGTGTCGCTGCCAATGAAGCCTGAAAGACCCGCCGGCTTTGGCGTTGATAAATGCATGCCCGGTAGTATCTGTGCCTACATGCGTCATATACCCCAGCGCATAGGCTTTTAGTCTATCCTTCCAAACAGGATCGGTTTGTTCTTCTGCTTTCTGCCATAGCACATGCGCATAGGTGGCTGTTTTGCGGTAATGAAGCATATCTGCCCAGAAAAAATCTTTATTATCTAAACCCGCATTATGGCCCAGCGAGGTAAATTTCCACCAGTCTTCCGAGTTCGCTATATAATTGATGATTAACTGGGTAAATATTGAACCGAGGGAGCCGACAATATCTCCGACCAATGAAGACAGATCGCCGGTGAGCCTGCTGATAAGCTCTTCAAAATCTTCGCTTACCGGGCCCATATATTTTTCCCATTTAGATAAAAACCAGTCATCTAGTTTGCCATAGGCTTCATCTAAAAAATTAAGGAGTTCCAATAATTCCTTAGAGTGTTTTCGAACGTCTTGCACAAAATAAAAGAGATCGGGGCCAATGGCGCCGAGCGCAGCATAATGCGAGTTTGCATTTAGTATTCTATGTATCTCTGCGGGGCTGTTTTCATTGGTGCTGACGCCTGCAATTTGGAATGGCCATTCTTCCATTCCTTCTAATTTTTTTGTAATCTCTTCAGCGATGAGAATATGAGTAGATGGGCCTGGCATAAATGTGTTTTATTTACTGAATGAAAATATATAGATCAATACATCAGAACAGGTATGCTTTCCGGCTGCATAAACATCAAGATTAACTCATTCAGAAAAATGACATTATTCAATACGTCATTTTAACCGGGGTTACGAATAAAAGCTGGCGAAATTCAACAGAGGTGGAGATTGGTTCAAACCTTAAACACATTCTCCTGAGAACTGAAATTCTAAGGTATGTATTAAAGATATTTTTACAAAATTTTTTTTGAATGAGCGATACAAAAAAAGCAGTATCAAATGTAAACATGAATTTCACAATAATACCTGTTGTGTAGTGACAATGAAGAGAAAAAAATTAAGTGAGTTGGGATAATTATCCCTTGCCTTTAGGCGTGGATAAAATAGCATATGATTTAATTGGCTTTAGCCAAAGGCCTTATGTGTTATAATACTTTGGCTAAAGCAAATAATTGTTTTCCTTTATGCCCAACGCTAAAGCAATGGACTAATAAATCTTTAAGGCGAACTTACGTTAAAATAAAAATAAATATTAATAACCTAATGTATTGATTTTATAACAACAAAATACAATTGGAAAAAGCTATGTAAATAATTATACTAAGACTAATGATTCTTTTAATCGACCAGGCAAAATTCATAATGTACGATAATGATTATGGCATTTGGAATATTTTATTCATCGTTTCAATACTCAATAATATTTTTTTAAGCTCTAAAGGCAAGCGCAACAGGTATGCTATTTTTAAAAGAAAAATTTATTACTATTTCGCATCCTTTCCCCACACTGGATTTAATTAAGGTAGTGCCATTTAGTAATTTAGCCCTGTTGACTATATTTTGTAGGCCAACTCCTTCTGCTTTTTTAGAGGGATCAAATCCAATACCATCATCCTTAATGCTAAGCTGCAAAAATTCATCTTCTTTCTCCAGCCTGATATTTATATTTGAAGCTTTTGCATGCTTAAATATATTATTCAATTGCTCCTGCACAATTCTGAAGATGGATAATTTTAATTTATCATTTAAACAGTCTTCATCTTTTACTTTCCAGTCGACAACAAAATGTATATTATCATTTACCATTTTAATTTTTTCTATTACATTATTCAAGGCTTCATGTAAACTACCCTCGCCCAAAGATGGGGGAAGCAATGTTTTTGAAAGTTTCCTTATTTCTTCCATGGCATTTTTTATAAATCCTTTACCTTCCTTTAAAAAATTTATTCTCGATTCTTCATTGCTTATTGCGCCGTCCATATAAAGAGTGGCTGTAGCTAAAATCTGGTTTATATTATCATGTAATTCTTCACCAAGTAAGGAACGTTCCTGTACCTGTGCAGTTATTATAGCAGCATTTATTTCCTGTTGCTTTTTTATTTTCTCTTCTGCCAGTTTTTCTTCGAGAAAAACTTTTTCGGTGATATCATTTGCCAGGGTAAGTACAGCTTCCTTTCCATTATAAATAATAATGTGAGATGAAGTATCCATATTCAGCACCTTGCCTTTTTTATTAATATGCTTCCATATTCCTGAAGCCTTTTTATTTTTCATGAGATTTTCACCAGCGATTCTTACTTTTTTATGATCAGCATTCCGGCAAATATCCAGCAATGTTTTTTGAAGAAATTCTTCTTTCGTATAACCGTATATTTTGATAGCGGTTTCATTTACTTTAAGGATTTTAAAATCATCAAGATCCCAAAGCAATATGATAGCCGGATTATTATCAAACAGGTAACGATAGCTTTCTTCTGAAGCTTTTATTAACTGTTCAGCATCTTTCCGCTCAATACTATAAACAAAAGTTTTTTCCAGTAATGCAGAAGAATAATCTCCTTTTATAAGAAAATCCTGTGCTCCCATGGAAATGGCATTTACTGCTACCTGTGTATCAGATAAGCCTGAAGAAATAATAATGGGAGTTTTAGAGTATAGTTTTACAAGTTGAATCAATGTGTCCAGGCCTGAGCTATCTGGTAAAAAAAGATCCAGGAAAATTATTGAAAAAGAATGTGTTTCCAAAAGATGCATGGCCTCGGCGATCGAATTTGCCATCGTGATAACCTCAATTGATAAACCGGTACTATTCAAACTTTCCTCCAGGAGAAACTGATCTGCGGGAGAATCTTCAATTATCAAAACTGAATAGGTTTTTTTGGATGGATTCATATGATTGGTTTAGGGTAAGAGACAAAAATCGAAATAGGTAACTTAATTTTTTTGATAGTTATTGTTTTGAGGGATAGTAAAAGAGAAAATGCTTCCTTCGCCCACACGTGATTCCACCCATATTTTTCCTTTATGTAATTCCACTATTTTTTTGCAATGCGAAAGGCCAATTCCTGAGCCTTCATATTCTGCCTGGGTATGCAGCCGTTGGAATATAACAAATATCTTTTCATTATACTTCTCGTCTATCCCGATACCGTTATCTTTAAATTGAAATTGCCACGTGCTTTCATTTTTTTGAACAGAAATATTTATTATAGATGGCGTTTCTTTTTTTCTGAATTTGATAGCATTAGTAATCAGGTTTTGAAAAAGCTGTTTAAGCTCTGTTGCATAACCATTGACTATTGGTAATGGATCATAGATAATCTCAGCCCTTGATTCACTAATTGCTATTCCAAGATCTGCAAGCACGTTAGAAAGTATCTTATCACAATCTACTTGTTCCAATTCCTTTTTATTACCTATTCTTGAAAAATCAAGCAGGTTTTTTATAAGCATTTTCATTCTGTCTGAAGCTTCCGAAATGAAAGTAAAATACTTGTCGGCTTTTTCGTCAAACTTTCCTTCATATTGTTTCTGCAGCAATTTTACAAAACTAGAAGTGGTTCTTAATGGCTCCTGTAAATCATGTGATGCTATATAAGCAAACTGTTCCATTTCTTTATTTTTTGTTTCCAGGTCTATATTAGCTTGCTCTGCTTCTTTACGTGCCCTTTGCGCCTCCTGAGTCGATTTGATTAATTGCTCAGTTTGTTCCAGCACCCTTTGTTCCAGCTTTCGCTTTTGAGCATGAATAATATTTATACGGAATTTATAAAATCCGAAAATTCCGCTAATAATAAGTAACAGCACTATTGATTTAAACCACCAGGTTAACCAGTATGGAGGAGTAATAGTTAGCTCAATACTTTTTATATTCGATGACCATTCACCTTCATTATTCAATCCTTTTACTTTAAATACATATTTCCCGGGATCAAGATTGGTATAGGTGGCCGTATGTAAGGTGCTCACTTCATTCCAGCTTTTGTCAAAACCTTCCAGCATATAAGCGTATCGCTTTTTTTCTGAAGCTGTATAGTTAAGTGTGGCGAACTCAAAAGAGAAGACAGTATTTGAATAAGGAAGAGTAATGGTGCTCGTTTCATTAATATTTTTAGTAAGAGGAGAATTATCATTTTTATTGATGGCAAGAGAAACCTCTTTATTGAAGATCTGGAAATTTGTTATGACCAACGGAGGGTCAAAAGGGATTGTCTTTATGCTATCGGGGAAAAACTGGTTAAAACCATTATTGCCACCAAAATACATCATGCCAGCTCTGCTCTTGCAAAATGCCTGGACTTTAAATTCATTTGACTGCAATCCATCCGGAACGCCAAAATTTTTAAATAGTTTGGTAAGAAGATTAAAGCGGGAAATACCACCATTGGTGCTGATCCAAAGATTTTTTTTCCCATCTTCCAAAATTCCTAAAATTTCATTACCAGGAAGGCCATCCGTCATTGTATAAACTTTAAACTGCCCATTTTTTTTATTAAATTGGTTCAGGCCCATCCGGGTGGCTATCCATAAATTTTTGTCGCTATCTTCAAACATGGAGCTCAAATTATTATTGCTGATACTATTCTTTGTATCGTCATGCATAAAGTAGGAAAACGTTTTGCTCTTTTTATTAAAAAGGTTTAAGCCTCCCGCTTCGGTGCATATCCACAGTTCCCCGTCGCTGTCCTCAAAAATGGATATAATATTAGTAGCCGATATCCCGTCGCTGCGGTTCCTGTCATATTGATAACGGGTAAAAGAATTATGATCAGGATTTAATAAGTTCAGCCCGCCTCCGGAAGTACCGATCCAGACATTTTTATCCTTGTCTTCATGTATGATCCAGGCATTATTATCACTTAAACTGGAAGGATTAGCAGGATTATTTTTAAAATGTTTGAATGTATTATTTGCGGGATTATATAGCGTTACGCCATCTGCCCAGGTTCCTATCCAAATATTTCCCTGGCTATCTTCACATGCAGTTACTACATGATTGCCGCAGATGCTCTGTTCATTATTTTTTTCATGCCGGAAATGTTTAAAGCTACGCATACGGGGATCAAATAAATTCAAGCCGCCTCCATCAGTACCTACCCATATATTCTTCTTCTTATCTTCAAAAATGCTTAATACATGATTATCGCTAAGGCTGTTTTTCAGCATCGTTTTTTTATAATGTGTAAAGTTGGTCTTATCACGGTTAGCCAGGTCAACACCAGCGTCAAAAGTGCCAAGCCACATATTGTTTTTGGAGTCCCTGTAAATACAATTGATTGAATTATTGCTGATGCTCTCCTTGTCAATCAAGTCATTCCGATAGTTCGTAAATAGCCTGGTGGCATAATTAAAAACGGATAAGCCTCCATTATCGGTGCCAATCCATAAATTATTTTCGGCGTCTTCATTTATAGCATGTATAAAATTAGCTGCCAAACTATTTGCATTATTTTCCTCGTGCTTAAAATGAGAAAATATACCGGTTTTTTGATCAAATAAATCTAATCCGCCACCATCTGTTCCAATCCATAAATGATGCTTACTATCTTCGAATATGGTACTCACATTATCACTGCCAATTGATTTGGGATTATTTTTATTATTCTGAAAAGTTTTGAAGGTGCCGGCTTTAGAATTAAATAAATTGATCCCATTCGACGTACATATCCACAGATCATGCCGTTTGTCTTCAAAAATATATTTTACACGTGATCCACTAAGGCCATTCTTGTCGCCTGGGTTGCACGTAAAGTGTTGAAATTTATTTGTAACCGGATCAAATATATCTAACCCCTCATTTGTGCCTATCCATAACTTTCCCTGTTCATCTTCATAAATGCTGTTGACAACATCGTCAGAGATGCTGTTCACATTTTTTGGATCATGCATATATCTTTTAAAATCCTCGTTGTTCCGGTCATAGTGGCACATCCCGCCACCGCCTGTTGCTATCCATAGATCGCCATTTTTGCTTTCAGCGATATTATTGATATCATTATTGCTGATGCTGTTTTGATCGAGCGGGTCGTTTTTATATACCTTCACAGTATATCCATCATATTTGTTGAGTCCATTCCAGGTCCCAAACCACATAAAGCCGTGGCTGTCTTGCATAATACAAGTCACGTTGCTCTGAGAAAGGCCTCCCGCGGTTCCTAAATGGTCAAATTGTATATGATTCTTTTGCGAAAATGCAGTAGAATAAAGGCAATGCAGAACTAATAAAAAAAAATAGCGTAACGCTTTCATGATATTTTGCTGGTACATTTTACATGCACAAATAATTTGTGATTAGAGGTAGAGTTAAATTCATTTGAAAATTTTTTTGCCCTATTTTAATTTTATAGATTACTATTAATTGCTTTAATTCAGATTATATATTTTTTCTGCATTTAATGGTATGGGATTTCCGTTTACATAATCAACAAAATATTTTTGTAATACTTCTTTTACTATTTCTTCGGTTAAAGGCTTATGCTTAAAGTCAGTAACATCACTTATATCATTTGCTTTATTTTTATCATCAGGATTGAGTGAAGTTGTAAGCATAATTATTATCGTGTTACTATCATGCTCCCTTCTTAACTCTTTATATTTTTCGAGGAATTCCCATCCATTCATTGCAGGCATATTAATATCTAAAAATATAAGATCCGGCCAGGGGTAATCAGGATCATTATAGCCAAACTTTTGACTATTGAGCAGGTAATCAATTGCCTTCTCACCACTGTCGGCAACTTGTATAAATTCTGAGCAACCAGCTTCTTCAATAATCATCTGGCTTAAAAAATTTGTTGGTTCATCATCATCAATGAGCATGATGCAATTTAATTTTTGATTCATTTATTATTTCTTTAGGGGAGTGAATAGTAAAATAAAATGTGCTGCCTTCGTTGGGTATGGATTCCACCCAGATTTTACCATGATGCAATTCGACAATTTTTTTGCAATGTGATAATCCTATGCCAGAACCCGGATATTCTGAACGTGTATGTAACCGCTGAAAAATGGTAAATATTCTTTCGTTATGCTTTTGATCAATACCAATTCCATTATCATTAAAAGCAAACTCCCAATAGTCGCCCATTTTCAATACTCCAATATTTATTTTTGAGGGTACATTCTTTTTTCTGAACTTGATTGAGTTAAGAATAAGGTTTTGAAATAATTGCTTCATTTCTGTGGGATATCCACTAATAACCGGTAAGTGAGCAACATTAATTTCTGTACCCGAATCCTTTATAGCTTTGTCAATATCTGCAATAATATCCCGTAGCATGAAGTTACAATCAATCTTTTCCAGGTTTTTGCTATGCCCTATTCGTGAGAAATCCAGCAGGTCTTTTATAAGCACCTTCATTCTATCTGTGGCCTGAACTATATAAGTAAGATACTTATCAGCTTTAGGGTCCAGCTTTTCGAAATATTGTTGTTTAAAAAGTTCTACAAAACTAATGGTAGTACTTAGTGGCTCTTGCAGGTCATGCGAAGCCACGTATGCAAACTGTTCAAGCTCTTTATTTTTTCTTTCAAGTTCATGGTTATTTATTGCAAGGGTCGCTTCGGATTTTTTTAGTAATTCCTCTGCATGTTTCCGTTTAGTGATATCTCTTGCTATACCATCAATACGTATAAGATGCCCATCTTTATCTAACGTAGGAGTAATCGCATTTTCTACCCAACGTATATTTTTATCTTTATGAATGATCCGGTATTGATTATTAACCTGTTCACCTCTTAACATTTTTTTGTCTTCGTTTTCAATTAAATGTTTGTCATCGGGGTGAATTATATCAGTCCAGAGCAAGTGATTGCTCATAAATTCGGATTGCTTATAACCGTATAATTTTTCACAGGTGGCAGATATCTGGATCGTTTTTAAAGTGACCATATTTACAGAAAAAAATACTTCATCTATCGAATTAAAAAGAATGTTTAATTCTCTGCTTACATTACCAAGTTCTATTTCCGCAATTTTACGTACAGTGATATTGCGGTTAATACCAATCAGGCCTATTATTTTGCCTGTATTGCTTTTCAAAGGAAGTTTGGAACTAAGGTTCCAATGTGATTTTCCTGTTACATTATCTAACAGGCGTTCTTCATGATTGATAAGCGGAATACCCGTTTTAATAATATCCTGTTCTTCTTTAAAAAATTGTTTTGCTATATCTTCCGTAGAAAAATCGTAATCAGATTTTCCTATCATCTCCTCCACGGATGTGCAACCTGCAATCCTCGCTACTGGCATATTACAGAGTATGAACCGGCTTTCAATATCTTTTACATAAATCTGATCAGGAATATTTTCAATCACTAACTGAAATAATTTTCTTTCTTCAGCAAGCTTTTCTTCTCCCTGCTTTCTTTCAGTGATATCCTGAATTACACCATACGTCTTAATAATTTCATTATTATCATTTAATAAAACTTTGCCCATTACGTAAATAATTTTCTTAACTCCTTTTCCGGTGATGATCCGGCATTCATAAGAAAAAGGCTGATGATCCTGGTAATATCTTTTCGTTATTGCTATAACATGTTCCTTGTCTTCCGAATGAATATAGCTAAAATAGTTATCATAAGAAGTGTCTAACAAAGTGTGTTCTGCATCAAAAATCCTGAACATTCCATCACTCCATGTTAATTTATCTTCAACCAGATCCCTTTCCCAGCTTCCCATACCGGCGATATTCTGCGCTTCGTTTAATGCTTCATCACCAGATTTCAGGTTATCCCGCATTGCAATTAGGGCAATTCCCAATGTGTCTTCACTACTCAAGGGTTGAAATGGAATTTCAAAATTTCTCTGCCCTACTTCCTGTGCAAATTTTGCTGTTGCCTGAAGTTTTTCAGAAAGATGATTAACAAAACGAACCATTTCACCGATCTCATCATTGGTTACTTTATAATCTACTTTTTTGATAATTCCCTTACCAAGATCATTTAGAATATCCCTTATTTTATTGATTGGATTAATTATTACCCTGGCCATGTATAACGAAAGAAAAATGCCTATACAAACTATTGTAATGGCAAGAATTGAAATCAACATTCTTAATTCCATAAAAGATTCCTGCAGCGTTTTATTCTTTTGATTCCTAATATTTATTTCATACGAAACTATATTAGAGAGTTCTTTAAGTAATGATGAAGTACGTGGAAGAAGTTCATCTTCTACAAGCATTTCTGATTCCAGTTTCGCAACAGGATCATCGTAGTCTTCAAACTTCTGTAATGATCTCATAATTCTTTTTTCAATCACAAGGAGCTGTTCAAATCCGGCATATATTTTATTCAAGCTATCAGTCAATTGTTTATTATCCCACTTTTCGGATAGAAGATTTAATTTCGTTTTCAATTCGGGATACTCAATGTCATGAAGATGCTTTAAAGCATCTTTATCATCCTGGTTTGATCTTAGAAATACCCAATTGGTAGTATACATCTTTGATGCGATAAGTATATCTTCAAAATCTTCTAAACTTTGAAGAGAAGGATCAACTACTGTGGAAACATGTTCTGATAGTTTTTTGTTATTATTTAATGTAATAAGGGAAGCTATACCATTACCTACGAACAACATTACCAATATGAAAAAACTCCAGTAGATTCTTTTTTTAATATTCATTTCCTGGCTTCTTTAAAATGAAAATTGTAATTTAAACGAACTGAAAACTCTCTTGAAGCACCGGGTAGTGGTGCGTGCCCGCTACTGTAAGGCTGGATATAAATTGCCTTCTGATTGAACATGTCATATACGCCGATACCTGCCCGCAAACCTGTAACAAAAAAATTGTCACGTTCAATAAAAACATTAGCATAAAATGTTCGGGGAAATTCTTTGTAGATATAATTTCCGTTTGGGTCTGCCGCGGCAATTCCATCCCTCTCTGAATAAAATGTAAAAGATGGGCTGATGCAAAGAGACCTGGTTAAATTGAAACTAGTATTGAGTGAGATTTTATGGTTTGGAAAGGCGAGGGCCTCTGATTTATCACCGGGCGCCGCATATTCAGGCACTTGCGATTTATTTCGGGTTGTATAGAATGAATATCCAAGATTGGTATAGCCCCACTTACCAATAAATTTGTATTCCAGTTCGATGCCCTGGCTCCCCCCCTTATCCCTGTTTAAATATCCATCGGGTACTCCTACCACGGTGGTATCAATAAAATAAACAATTGTATTATGAGTCGTCAGATCAAATAAATTGAACGTAATGAACATATCTTTATTTATTTGCCAGCCCGATTCAAATTCCCATATATAGGTGTCTTCTGGTTTAATCTTTCCCGATATACTGTTCTCTACGTTTTCAATTGCGGGAGCCCTAAATGAATTGCTGTAAAGGAGTTTAAAATTAAACTTCCCAATTCGTTTCGTTAAGCCGACTCTCGGTACAAAGTCGCTCCCAAATGAACTGTTATAGTCAAACCGCCCGCCTAAGGTGAGATTGGCAACTTCATTTTTTATTATTGCCTGTACAAATACTGCTGTATTAAAATAGCTTACTTCTGCTTTGCCCGAATTCCTGAAAATATCCCCGTTAAACTTTTTTCCTTTATCATAAAAGCTCTCAAATCCTGCAGTTATATTTATATTTTTTGAAATATTATTTATAGATGTCAGATTAAACTTGAGCCGGTCTGCAACTGTTTTATATAATACATCACTGGCTTCTACTGAATCGTATCCCGGAAATGCGCTTATTTCCCATGGGGTGGTGCCTTTAAAGCTTAATTTGGGAATCCAAGAAAATTTGTCAGAGATTTTCCATACATATTCGGCATCTGCTATTATCGTTGTAAAATGATCTTTGTAAGCATGATTAAGCGCCATGTCAAATGCATCACGGGTTTCAAGAAGCATTTTATCGTAGAAGGCATGGATGGTCAGACCCTTATAGTTGAAACCAAGATTAAAATTCACTGGCAGGATTTTAGAATTTTTTGCCATATCATAGCTGTTGCCATAAATGTCGGTATAGAGCATGTCACTCCTGTTACTTTGTCCCAAAAAGGCGGTTAATTTCAAGTTGAGATCTTTCAGTTTTTTGCCGATTGCTATTGTATAATTATTTTCTGCAAGTGCATGTTTCATCCGGCCATACGTTGCATTAACCTGAACACCATTCAAATCACTTGCACTTTTAGTAATAATATTAATGACGGCAAACTCGGCGTCCCCTCCATAAATGGCCGACCCTGGTCCCCTGATTATTTCAATTCTCTTTATCTGGTCTATCGGATACCTGTTTGCGAACTGAAGCGTGCCGGAAACGTTTTCATTTATTTCCATTCCATCAATCTGTAAAAGAACTTTTCCCTCACTGGCCCAATTTCCCCTAATCGCTATTCCGATAGAGCCCAGTACATCGACGCCAAAATCAATACCGGGTACCAATCTTAAAATATCAATTAAATCTCTTGCACCGGAGTGTTGTATTTCAGCGCTGGTAATTACAGAAACTATGCTTGGTGATTTTCGTGATGAGAGTGGATTTAAAGATGCTACCTCAATAGCTGCATTAATTTTTGATTCGAGTTCTGAGGGAATTCCATGAGATTTATATTTCATAAGGTCTTCAAGGCTTAAATTGCTGATGTCGGAGGTATCAGAAATGGAAACGGTTTGAGAAAAGCATAGAGCAGGCAGTAAGAATATCTTCAAAAATATAATTAGATAAAAGATCCTAAATAAGGAAACTGATTTTTTCATGATTTGTAATTTTTAAAACCGACCTGCGATAACACCATTAGCTTTTAGTTTGTGACCTCTGCAATCTTTAGAAGCTCATTTGCGACTTTTAATTTTCTTGCCTGCATATTTTTTTTGCTTATTTCAAATTTTGTTTTGAAATTATCCTCATCATCTATATAGATGCATATATTGGCCCCCTTCTTTACTAATCCCCGTTTTTCAGTTACAATAAGAATAGGTAGATTCCTGGTTGCTTCCTGAACCTGATTCGTTATTGAACTTTGTGATTTTGAAACCACAATTATCTGGCATTTCGTTACTTCAGAAATTTCAATTATCTTAATTATTATTGGAACGCTACCTGGCTTTTTACCAGCTATAATAATTTTCAACTGATCAGTAACCGGAGAATCACCTAAAACGC
Source organism: Chitinophagaceae bacterium (assembly GCA_036007765.1). Classification (GTDB taxonomy): domain Bacteria; phylum Bacteroidota; class Bacteroidia; order Chitinophagales; family Chitinophagaceae; genus Ginsengibacter. The sequence goes on from DASYOM010000100.1 coordinate 15,764, forward strand.
CTATTGTTAAAAAAGCTGAACCCGAATGATCAGGCCAATTAATGTATTTAGTAAAATAATAAATGTACATGGCGTTAACCTTATAATTGAATTCCTGCGCCATTGCATAATTATTCATGCAGCCTATGAATATCATAGCTATTGACAAAAACAAGTAACGCTTTATCTTCTTTTCATAATCATGGGATTTTTTTGGTAGATGTGATTTTTTCATCGCTTACCATTTATGTTCACCATGCAGGTTTTCCGGTTTTATTATGCTTATGTTCATTCCGATTTTCATCTTTTGATCAGCTTCTTGGATATCTGTATCTCCAATTATCCCTATAATAAAATTCTGAACTGGCGGTCGGTCAATATATTTGGGAAACCTGTAAATGATATTTGCATATAATGCATAATTGACATTTTGCTGAGCCTGGATACTGACTTCGCCCATCAATAAAAAAAAACTTAAAAAAAAGAATATTTTATATGAAGATTTCTGGAAGGGATTTGATTTTGAATTATTATTTATTAAGGAAGGCCTGACGCTATAATTATTTCCTGACATGTCATTAAGATCCGCTTCTGCAAACTGATTTTCAGAATAAATTATATTTTGTACACCTGTTACCATTAGCAATCTTTATTAAAACCTCTCTACACATAATATTAGTAACGTCTTATAAAAAAGTTATTTATAATATTAAAGCCCCGGTAAAGATTAATTTTTACCAGGTTTCTGTTTATATATCACTATAACATATTATAATAAAAGAAATTGTGCTAGCGTCTAACCAAATTAGCAGACCCAGCTTTCGCCTTATATTTCGCCATCACATTCGTTGGTTCTTTCCCATCGGCTAACTAATAGTCCAGATAGCTAAAGTAATATCGCCTTATTACTCTGGCTTCGCGACGGTTCATGTTTATAAAAACATATCGTTGAAAATTCATCGAACACCAAACTGCTACACATCGATAACACAGCCCACTAGATTTGTATTAGTTGTTTCAACGCATACAAGCCATCAATACCCCCTGCAATGATTCGGGTCCTCATGCACTAAACACAATTTATAAGGTAAGTTTCCGCCAAAAGGGCGGACAGGTATAGCATCCCATAACGGCAGGAGAAATTCTAACCATTATAATGTGACTTTACTAGTTTTCCAAACTCGTACCAATCGAATCCTGTGTCAACCCGGTTATGCCTGAGCGCAGGAATCTGCGTTGTGATTAAAATGGTAGTTCCATTGAAGTCCGCCCGATGATGCTGCGGGATTTGTCGCTTTATTGCTTTG
>DASYOM010000101.1:0-13347 GCA_036007765.1 Chitinophagaceae bacterium
TTTTAAACCCAATCGTTCTTCCCATCTCATACACACCGATCCTTCCCGTTACCTCGTTAGGATCACCATATTTAAGACGGCTCATGTTGTTTTGATAAGCGACATCAGCAATATTGCGGGCATAAATATTGATCGAGAAAAGTGTGCGGTCTTTTGAGATTATATCAGTTCCTATTCCAATGTTGAGTAATGTATAGCCGGGCGTTACAGTTTCATCACCAAACTTGTAATAAATTTTATCCTGCTTAAAATAATTTTCCACATCAATTCTCAGGTATGAGTTTGAAAAAAGACCGCCCATTTTTTTTGCGATAAATTCTACGCCTGAAAACAATTTATTCGGTGGTGTATAAGGCAAATATTTTGTTGAATCCGGTTGCCTTTTTTGAATAGCTCTTAGTATTGATAAGGTATTATCAAAATGAAACCAGGCTGCTTTTTGAGGATGAATATTTAAAGTTAATTCGCCACCACTAAGAACAGCATCACCTGAAATATATTTGAATGTTGGCCCGTCAGATGCGGCCGCAACATCGGTACGAATTGAATCGCCGCCAAGTACACTTTCAAGCTTAACAGGAAAAATATAATTATTTATATTGTTGTCAAATAAAGTCAGCTCTGCAGAAATATCTTTTGTGTTGAAACCCAGCGTCGCATCAATTTGCAAACTGCTTTCGGGTTTGAGATTTGGATCGCCTATTTCGTAAAATGGAGTGCCGTCATGTATTCCATTGCTCCCGCTCTCTGCAATGTTGGGTGCACGAAAGGCTCTTGAGAAATTTATTTTTCCGTAAAACGATTTTGTGAAATCATAAGTGGCGCCAATGCTTCCCGATATTCCTGAAAAATCTGATTTGTAGGCTGTAAAGCGATGGACTTCTTCAGGAGTATTTGGAGCAACTTTTATTCCGCTGCTGTCTAAGAAAAGATCATCTCCATGAAGCGTACGGTTATCAAAACGCAACCCTCCTGCTATAGAAAGCTTATCAAACGATTTTTTTGCGATAGCAAATAAGCCAAGATCAAAAAGATGATATTCAGGAACTAAAAAAAGTGTTCCCCTGTTTTGAGAAGCCTGTTGCATTCCATTTGTTCCGAAAGAAAACTCAAAACGGTTTTTTTCTGCAAATGTGTACCGGACATCGTAATTGAATGTATTCAAAAAATAATAGATGTTGTAAACGCCCAGCGTTGCGTCATTCGCTTCCTGCCGGTGGTTTTGCTGAAAACCGAGGCGTACACCCAACCTTCCATTACCTAATGCAAAGCTATTATCCCATACTGCTTTATAATGGCGCACGTGCTGGTGAATAATTAGATCATGTTTGTAAGATTTTAATTCTTTGTCAGATACAATTACCACACTATCGCTTCCATCCGCTGCCATTACATGTTTATTGAACTGGCCCGTAACTTCATCCCGGCCTCCTTCTACAATCCCGGTTTTTAAATCAAAACTGCTTAAAATAATCCGCGAATAACCCCAATGCCTGTTGATGCCAATGCTGCCTTTAAAATTGTTTTCTCCATAGCCTGAATTGAAAACATATCCGTCGTATTTATTTTTAAAAGCATGTGCATCTGTATAAGTATAACGGACATCGTACGTGATGCCATTATTATTTCCGGCGATATTTGCAGAACCACCATACATGCCATTATTTGTTTGATAAATGCCCTGGATATTTCCTTTCACCTGGGCGTCGGGAAGAGGCGGAGCGGAGATCATATTGATAACTCCCGCCATTGCATCAGAGCCATAGCTAAGGCTTGCAGGGCCCCGCAAAATTTCTACTTTATTCACAGTGTAAGGATCTACTTCAATACCAAATTCATCACCAAACTGTTGCCCTTCCTGGCGAATGCCATCGTTCACAACTACCACGCGATTGTAACCAAGGCCTCTTATTACTGGTTTCGAAATGGCAGGCCCCATTGTTATCTGAGAAACGCCTGGTGCGTTTCTCAGGGCATCAATAATATTATTTGAAGTGGTTTCGTCAATTATATTTTGAGATACAATGCTTACGGGAGCAGGATTTGTTTGTTGTTCTGTGGCCGATGTAACCCCCGTAATCACTACTTCAGGCGATTCAAGAGTTGATTCATCTAACGCAAAATCAGTTATTGCAAGGCCTTTAACCTTTACTTCTTTTGTTTGCGAAGCAAACCCTACGAAACTTACTTCTACCAGGTAGGTACCGTTCGGAATATTTCTTATTTCGTAGCTGCCATCTGCTTTTGAAACGGCTCCTGCCTTAATATCAGGAATATAAATAGTTGCGCCGTTCAGGCTTGAATGATTTTTATTCTCAGTAATTTTTCCACTGAGTGAAATTTGAGCCGGCGAAATTAATTGTATAATAAAAAACAAAAAGACAAGCAATATATATTTTGATGTAACAAATACTTGTTTCATTAATTATAATTTGGTATGATGAAGAATTTAGTAAATGCATGGATTTTTCATTTAATAAAAATGAGAAAGCATGTTTAATTTTTTAAACATGATGCATTTAAAAAGTTTACAAAAAATTCAGGATAATAGTTTATCCGGTGGAGGCGAAAAAATATTTTTGTATGGAGATTTAAAAAGAAAAGAATCGCTCCCGGTTTTTGTATTGCAACGAAAATGTATTGAACAATATAAAACGAAGCTCTGATATTTTTCGACAGTAAAATATTTTAACAGCTGCAGGTTAATTGTTTTGCCCGGCATAGATTTTTCCTGTGAATTATTTTTTTCCCAATCCGTAAGTTCAAGTTGATACTCATCTTCCTCTTCGTCACTCAAAGTATAGTACAACTTTTTTCCATCGCTCATTTCTGTTTTTACAATGTCATATAATTTTCCATCAGCCAAAATTTCTTTTTTATTAATTAGTTCAATGCCTTTGGTATCCGATGAAAATATAATCATTGATCTTTCAGGTATCTTATATTCTGCATCCAAATAATCATCAGCTTTTATTTTACAAAGCTGAATTTTACCCAGGTAAAAAAAATATAATCCAACGAGATTAAACCCAAGTAAAAGGATTAGAAATATGGAAATTAACTTTTTGATTATTGCAAATGTTGATATAGCTATTTCAATATTAATATTGTTTGAAATCTATTGCCTGCTTTCAAATTCTTTTCTTATAATATTCAATGCAGCACCGGCTTTAAACCATTCGATCTGTTGTTCATTATAAGTGTGGTTTACAAGGAAACTATCTGTTGTGCCGTCTTTATGATTCAAATGGATGGTTAACGGCTTATTAACTCCAAAGGATATTAAGCCCATAATATCAATGCTATCATCTTCCAGGATTTTATCGTAATCATCTTTGTTGTCGAAAGTAAGGCCGAGCATACCCTGCTTTTTCAGATTGGTTTCGTGTATGCGGGCAAAAGATTTTACAAGCACGACCCTTACACCAAGATGACGCGGCTCCATAGCAGCATGCTCACGTGAAGAACCTTCTCCATAATTTTCATCACCTACTATAATTGAACCAACACCTGCAGCTTTATAAGCTCTTTGCGTTTCCGGAAGCGGTCCATATTCACCTGTAAGCTGATTCTTTACCATGTTGGTTTTTTCATTAAAATAATTCACGGCACCTATCAGCAGGTTGTTGCTGATATTATCAAGGTGCCCCCTATACTTGAGCCAGGGGCCGGCCATTGAAATATGGTCTGTTGTACATTTTCCCTTTGCTTTAATTAATAATTTGAGATCGCAAAGGTCTGTGCCTTCCCACGCTGGGAAGGGCTCCAGTATTTCGAGCCTGTCGGATGTGGGTGAAACAATCACATCTATGTTGCTACCGTCTTCCGCAGGGGCCTGGAATCCGGCATCTTCAACGGCAAAGCCTTTCAACGGCATTTCAATTCCCTGGGGTTCTTCCAGTTTTATTTTTTCTCCTGCATCATTGGTTAAATAATCTGTAAGCGGGTTAAAGGAAAGAGAGCCTGCAATAGCCATTGCTGTGGTTAATTCCGGCGAAGCAACGAAAGCATGTGTATTAGGATTTCCGTCATTTCTTTTGGCAAAATTCCTGTTATATGATGTTACGATAGAATTCTTTTTATCAGGATCATTTGAATGGCGAGCCCACTGGCCAATACAAGGCCCGCAGGCATTTGCCAAAACAATACCGCCCATTTTTTCGAAAATACCCAGGTATCCATCTCTCTCAACGGTATACCGTACCTGCTCGGAACCCGGGGTGATCGTAAACTCAGATTTTGCCTTCAATCCATGACTGGTAGCCTGTTCAGCAATAGATGCCGCTCTTGTAATATCTTCGTAAGAAGAATTGGTGCATGAGCCTATGAGGCCAACTTCCAATTCATCTGGCCAGCCATTTACTTTCACTGCGTCTGCAAATTTAGAAATTGGCCATGCCAGGTCCGGGGTAAAAGGGCCATTAATGTGAGGTTCCAATTCAGATAAATTGATCTCTATCACCTGGTCAAAATATTTTTCAGGATCAGCGTACACTTCTTTATCACCTGTCAGGTATTTTTCTACGGCGTCAGCTCCTTTCGCCACTTCTTCCCTGCCAGTACCATTAAGATATTCAGCCATTTTTTTATCGTAACCAAATATGGAAGTTGTTGCACCTATTTCAGCACCCATGTTACAAATGGTTCCTTTGCCTGTGCATGAAAGTGATTTGGCCCCATCTCCAAAATATTCGAGGATAGCACCCGTTCCACCTTTAACGGTAAGAATTCCTGCTACTTTTAAAATGATATCTTTTGATGCGGTCCATCCGCTTAATTTTCCTGTAAGTTTAACACCAATAAGTTTTGGAAACTTTAATTCCCATGGTAATCCTGCCATCACATCACATGCATCAGCGCCGCCCACACCGATCGCAATCATTCCAAGACCTCCGGCATTTACTGTATGTGAATCTGTGCCAATCATCATACCACCGGGAAATGCATAATTTTCAAGTACTACCTGGTGAATAATTCCGGCACCCGGCTTCCAAAAACCTATACCATATTTATTAGAAACGGAAGAAAGAAAATCATACACCTCCTTATTTTCTGATTTAGCTCTTGTAAGATCGGGGACGGCACCAACTTCAGCCTGTATCAGGTGGTCGCAGTGTACTGTGGAAGGGACTGCAACTTTTATACGCCCTGATTGCATGAACTGAAGCAAAGCCATTTGCGCTGTAGCATCCTGCATAGCAACTCTGTCCGGTGCAAAATCAACATAGCTTTTACCACTTTCATAAGCGGTGTTAGCATTACCCTGCCAAAGATGGGCGTATAAAATTTTTTCTATAAGAGTGAGCGGGCGATCTACAACTTTGCGGGCTGCATCAACTTTTTCTTTATAACCCTGGTAGATTTTTTTTATCATCTCAAGATCAAATACCATACTAATAGTTTTTTCAGTTAAAAGAGAAGAGTATTAACGCTGTTGACATATTGTACTCTTTGAAAATTATTACGGCAAATTTACTTAAAATCAAATCAAGAAATTTATCCCAATTATTACATTATTAAGTTTTTTCTTAGCTCTGGTGAATATTAAATTGTATTCATCTAATATCGTGACGCTGTATTTCCCAGATAGATTATAAAGCGTAAAACTGGTTTCATTTTTGTTTATAAAAGCATTTGAAATACAGAACTAATAACATTGATGGATGATCGCCAGGAGAGGGCGCGTGCACGGCCTGAAGACGGAATGATTAAGAAAGAGTAATCTTTTTGTCACAATTTCAATACGAAGCTATCGTTTATATTATATACCAATTATTATTTAGCTTTGACTTATGTATAAATTAAAATATTTTATAGAATGGCAGGTGTTTGGTGTATGCACTGCGATAGGTGAAAAAATGGGAATTGCTACTTCCGTGATAAGAAGGTATTTTATTTATATTTCTTTTCTTACGCTTGGTTCCCCGGTGATCGTCTATTTGTTTTTCGCTTTCTGGATGAATATTAAAAATTACATTCAAAATTCAAGGCGCAATCCTCTCAGGTATCTTTGACCTCGCCCCAACCCTCTTCTAAAGAAGAGGGAGCTTGGAGTTTTTTATCACAAAGATTTGACAGACTTCGATATTTTTTGTCTCGCGTTAGTATTAATCTTGCATTAGTATTAAAAAGAATAATTATCTTCTTTTCATTTACTTTTCCACGTACTCTTTCAATGATGCACCAATAAGTTGAGCCCATCCTTGTGCAAAATTTTCTTTTACAAAATCTTTAATAGCAGGGAAAGTCTCCAGTCCTTCATGAGTTAATTTAAATCTTGTTACATTTCCCTCGGGGAACAATTCAAAAGTTACAAAGGAATTTCCTTCATGCCCTTCATAGCGCCAGCTATACCTGAGCTTTTTCTTAGTGACAACGTCAGTTATTTTGCATAAATGCAGAAAGGTTCTGCCTTCGTTTTGCCCCTTCAAACTGAAATTCAAAACCCACTTCCGGTTTGAAAGCTGAAAGATCAAAATACCATTCTTTCATCTGTTCTTTGTCGGTAATCGCTTTCCAAACTTTTTCAACAGGTGCATTGTAAGTACGCTCGATTACAAATGGTTCATTTTTCATTTTTTTTTATTGATTTTAGAGCAATTTTTTTAGCGGCAGGTTTTTTTACAGTCGTAGTACCTTTATTAAGAAAATTTTCAAGAGCATCTAATTTATTTGTCCAGAAAACCCTGTATTGTTCGATCCATTGAGATACCTGCGCAAGGGATTTAAGATTGGCTTCACAATACCTTTCGCGGCCTTGTTGTTTGATAATAATTAAACCACATTCAGTAAGGATTTTTATGTGTTTGGAAACAGCGGGCCTGCTAATATTAAAATTCTCCGTTACCGAATTCAGGTTTAATGATTCACGTGCTATAAGGTTGATAATTTCTCTGCGTGTAGGATCGGCAATGGCCTGGAATACGTCTCTTCTTATTTATAAAATTTAATTATGAAACCAATTGGTTACACATATATATGAAACCTTTCAGTTACGCAAAAATTTAAGAAGTCTTTTCAAAAAAAAAATAGGAAAGAATACAGATTTTTCGAAATGCTAATAATATGACTTATGAAGTGGCAGAGCACAAGGATTTTGAAATACTGCTTTCCGTTATTCCCCTATAAAATCTTTCATTTTACAAAAGCTTAGAAAATATATTTTGAATGATAAAAAAATTATTTCTACATTCGCATCCTTAAAAATTACTTTTTATGAAGATCTAAGCCGGGCTTAGAATTTGATTTGTTCAGGCCCATCTACTCCGACTTATTAGCAGCATTTATTTGATGCCTGCATATTTTAATTTTATTTATCAATTTATTATTGTCAATAATGAGTACAGCTTTATCAGGTGATAAGAGTGTAAGAGGAATTTTTAATTTTTTCAAAGAAGCGCTTTCAACCAAACAACAAGATTTTACTTCAGGTAGCATTCGGAAAGCTATTTTTCTCCTGGCCATACCAATGATTCTTGAAATGTGCATGGAGAGCGTGTTTGCAGTGGTTGATATCTTTTTTGTAGGCAAGTTGGGTTCTATTGCCACAGCCACTGTGGGCTTAACCGAATCGGTTCTCGGAATTATTTATTCACTTGCTTTTGGATTGAGTATGGCTGCAACAGCATTGGTAGCAAGAAGGGTAGGGGAGAAAAATTATGAAGGCGGCGCAAGGGCAGGTGCCCAGGCAATTTTGCTGGCATTTACCCTGGCAGTATTAATAAGTATTGCCGGCATTTTCTTTTCTAAGGATGTTTTAAGACTTATGGGCGCAACCAATGAAATTGTAGAAGGTGGCTATACGTTTACGAGAATTATGCTCACCGGCAACATTGTGATACTCCTTCTTTTTTTGCTTAACGGAATATTCAGAGGAGCGGGAAACGCGGCAATAGCTATGCGGAGTTTGTGGCTGGCAAACATTTGCAATATCATTTTATGTCCGTTACTTATTCATTTTTTCGGACTTATAGGCGCAGCAATGGCAACTACAACCGGGCGCAGCATTGGTGTATGCTACCAGCTATGGCATTTGCTTAAAGGGAAAGGAATTATCAAAATTCACCTGCATCATTTTTTGCCTGACAAAGAGGTGATGAAAAATCTTCTGAATGTGGCATCCACAGCTACTTTACAATTTTTAATTGGTTCAGCAAGCTGGATTGCTATGGCACGCATTATGACGGACTTTGGGAGCGATGCGGTCGCAGGATATACCATTGCGATCCGGTGGATAGTATTTTTTATTTTACCAGCTTTTGGTTTAAGCAATGCGGCCGCAACATTAGTTGGCCAAAACCTTGGTGCCGGCCAACCGGAACGTGCGGAAAAATCTGTTTGGAAAACGGCGAAATATAACGCGATTTTTATGGCTTGCGTGTCAGCTTTGTTTTTAGTTTGCGCCGAATTCCTGGTACGAATTATAACTACAGAACCAGGAGTTGTAAAGGTTGCAGTGCTTGCATTGCGCATTGTAAGCCTTGGCTATATTTTTTATGGGATAGGGATGGTAATGATGAATGCTTTTAACGGTGCAGGCGACAGCAGGACACCAACCTGGGTAAATTTATTTTGGTTCTGGATTTTTCAAATTCCCATAGCATACCTTGCAGCGGTTGTACTACATTGGGGACCGAAAGGTGTATTCATTTCAATTGTCGTAACTGAAACGTGTATCACAATTACGAGTATGATAATGTTCAGAAGAGGAAAGTGGAAAGTGGTAAAGGTTTAAGAGCCCGGCAATTCAATTATTAAGATTGGGCTTTTAAATATAATTGAATCCTTATCTATTTAGCTTCTATGAGGGTTGTGTGGATGATAGTTCTCAGTCTGGACGGTGTAAGATTAATTTTCCATGGATAATGGCCCTTTTTTTATACCCGGTTTTATTTTTAAAAATAAGGTAATTAGGTTTCTCAGATCATAAATCGACATTCTGCTAATGTTAATACGACCTTGAAACAATTTCAAGAAACGAAGCACAAAAATCTTAGTACTTAATGTGCAAAATCTTGTTACCTTATTATGTATAGTCCTTACTATCCGGATACCTGTTATTAAATTTATATTCTAAGGTATTAAGACTGATTGGTATCCTTTCTGGGGATAGAAAATTTATCATGTGTATTATTTTTAGATATTGGTACTTACTATGGGAGTAAAATAATCAGAAAATTTATTAAAGCATATAAGTTGAATTATATTTTGTAAAATGATTATTAGAACAAATGTTACTGGCTAAAAAAAAAAAATAAAAATGCTTTGATCAAAAGAGATTTATTTTATTAGTTTTATGGTTCTTAAATCAAATATAAAACCATGGCTAGGGCAATTAGAAAAACTGAAATTGCAGGTAAACTTAAAACCTTACAGGAACAACTAGAGGAGTATAAAGCCGAACTGAAGACGGTACATCCCACTTTTAAAATATCAAAAAAGGGTAAGAGGCTTGATAATATTAATGCAACGATTACTAAACTTGAAAGAGAAATTGCAGAACTGAAAAAAAGGTAAAACCACCACCATTTTAGGCCCAGTAAAGATTAACCTGTTCGTTTAACTTCACTATCGGTTTTTTAATTTGATATTTTACTTCCTTGTCCTTTCTTCTCTTCTAAATTTTCATTTGCAGATACAAACTCATTTCATTACTTGTGAAATATTATATTAAAAAAGGACTGTTTTGGGGAAATTCTTATATTTTAATGTCACTTCCCTTAATCCTCTAATATTTAAATTCATTGCATAGTTTTGCGGCAAAAAATACCGGATTAAATGGATTTTATTAAAGTCACAGAGCAATCATCTCGTTACCGGCATCTCGAAAAAATGTCGATTTCTGGAATATTATCGAGTATCAATGACGAAGATAAAACAGTAGCAAATGCTGTTGAGCTGGCGCTGCCCAAAATAGAAAAACTTGTAGATGCAGTTGCTGATAAAATGCTTGCCGGTGGACGGCTTTTTTACATTGGCGCCGGCACAAGTGGCCGGCTTGGCATTTTAGATGCAAGTGAATGCCCGCCAACTTATGGCGTTCCTGCAAACCTGGTTGTAGGAATTATAGCGGGTGGTAAAAAAGCTATCACCGGCGCGGTAGAGTTTGCAGAAGATAACGCCAAACAGGGGTGGAAAGATTTAAAGAGACACAATGTATCATCAAGGGATATCGTTATAGGTATTGCCTCCAGTGGCACAACGCCTTATGTGATTGGCGCATTGAAAGCCTGTAAGAAAAAAGGAATTCTTACGGGAAGCATCGCATGTAATCCCGGTTCTCCTGTAAGCAATTGTGCAAATTATCCGGTAGAAATAATTGTTGGTCCTGAGTTTATCACAGGCAGTACAAGAATGAAAAGTGGCACGGCGCAAAAAATGGTTTTGAATATAATATCGACAGCAGTAATGATACAACTTGGCAGGGTAGAGGATAACAAAATGGTGCATATGCAGCTTAGTAATGATAAGCTTGTAAAAAGAGGAATTCAGATGGTTATGGAAAAAACAGGGATTGTTGACGCGAGTAAAGCTAAAGCACTTTTAATTAAATCCGGAAGTGTAAAAAAAGCTGTTGAAAAATTCCAATAAATGCCTTACTTTATTTAATATTGTCTTCGAATTATTTTATCATTTTTAATCTACAATAAAAACGCATCACTATGAAACCATTATTTGTACTCTCTGTTTTATCATTATCCTTTTTATTAAAAGGGTTTTCACAGGACAATAAGGTGTTTGCCATTACCGGGCAGGCCAGCAAAAATTTTAACTGGACAGATATCAGGGTTCTTGATATGCAATCCGGAAATATGAAAACCACAGTATTTGAAAATGGTAACTCAAAGTTTTCTTATGTGGATGCTGAAACCAGGAAGAATGTTGATGAAAATGTAAAAAGCATATTGGTGCCGGTTCAGCAAAAAGGCGAAGGTATCTCTTCAAATGCTATTGCACTGAATAATTTTTCTCCCACGAATCAGATGAGCGCTGCCGTGGCTTATGATAAAAGGCATGATAAATTATTTTTTGCTACAATGCGCACCGGTCAGCTTGTATGGCTCGATACGCGCCAGAACAATGGTGCTTCATCATTTTTCACAGTAAAGAAAACTCTTGTAAACAACAATAATTTAAATGACGAGTCATTAAATATTACCCGTATGACCATTGGTGCTGACGGCAATGGTTACGCGCTTTCAAATGATGGTAACCATCTTATTCGTTTTACCACAGGCAATAAAGTAATAATAACTGACCTGGGTAATTTGGTTGATGCAGAAAGTAATAACGGCATTTCTATTCACAACAAATGCAGCAGTTGGGGTGGTGATATGGTTGGAGATGCTTTTGGAAAATTATATCTTTTTACCGCAAGCCGCAATGTCTTTGAAATTGATGTTAATACAAGAATTGCAAGCTATAAAGGCGCTATTCTTAACTTATCGCCCACTTATACTGTAAATGGTGCAGCCGTGGATAATGATAATAAAGTGCTTATAAGCAGCGCAAATACTTTTGAAGGATATTATAAAGTGAATGTAAAAGACCTTTCTTCAACTAAAGTAGCTACAGAAGGACAGGTTTTTAATGCATCCGACCTGGCAAGCAGCAATCTTCTTAATGAAAAAGATAAACAAAATTCTGTTGGTGCTCCCTCACTCATTAGCTCTGAAGTAATTGGTAATAAATATATTTCAGTATTCCCAAATCCTGTGAGCAACGGGCAGTTTAAAATCACTTTTGAAAACAATCCTGCAGCAGAATATAAAATTTCATTAACCGATCTCCAGGGCCGCCTTATTGATAATAAGGTTGTTTATGTAAAATCAGCCGGCCAGGTAGAAAGTTTTCAACTTCATAAAAAACAAGCTGCAGGGATGTATATGATCAAAATTACTGATGCAGGAAATAAGCCTGTATTTTCTGATAAGCTTGTTGTGGAATAAAAATATTTGGGAATCTTTTCCTTCGGGGCTGCTTATTAAAGCGGCCCTTTTTTATTTCTTTTTTGCAAATAAATTTGCTATTAACTCTTGGCAAATAAATAGATTTGCTACAGGAAAAATCCATCTTTAATCTCAAACATTTGCAGAATATAGAACCATACTACAACTGGCAACACTTATACACTTCAGAAGATGATTTGCATTCTCCGTTTTATGGAAGGGAATACAGTGGGTTTGCATTTACTAAAACAATTTACAATTATTATATACATCCTCTTTGGGATGAATTTGGCAGTACCACTTTATATATGAAAGTTTTAATGGCAGATTACCAGGAACAATATGCTATTATTGAATTGATGGGGGAATGGAATGATGCAATTGAAAATGATATCATGACATTAAAGCGTGATGTAATTGATGATTTTATGCGCCAGGGAATAAAAAAATTCATCCTGATAGCGGAAAATGTTCTCAATTTTCATAGCAGCGATGACAGCTATTATGAAGAATGGTTCGATGATGTAGTTGATAAGGATGGCTGGGTTGTATGCCTTAACATGCCAGAGGCAACGCAACATGATTTTAGAAAAGCACGGCTCAACAATTATATCGAGCTTTTAAATTTTCCTCAATGGCGTACAATGAAGCCTGATATGGTTTACAACCAAATTGATAATATATTGCTGCGAAGATTAAACTTATGATCTTAAGATTTGTTAGTCTTACATATAAAATTCAATTGTTGAACAAAGTTTTTAAACTTCCTGTAGTATTTTTGTACATCTTGACATCTATCAATTCCCTGAATTTATGACCTGGAAACAGTTATTCACTTCTTCGATAGGAAAAAAATTTGTTATGGCTTTCACAGGATTTTTTCTTATCACTTATCTTATCATACATGCTTCCATAAATGCAACGATTTTTTACAATGATGGGGGAGTTACATTTAACCGGGCTGCTACCTTTATGAGCCATAATTTTTTTATCAGGCTTATGGAAATAGGATTGTTCGCAGGTTTTCTGCTCCACATTGTACAGGGCCTTTTATTGTGGAGGCAGAATAGCGCAGCAAGAAAAATATCTTATCAGAAGCACAATTACCCGCCCAAAATAAAATGGTATAGCCGAACTATGGGCTGGCTTGGCACATTTTTATTATTGTTCCTCGTAATGCATTTATATCATTTTTGGGCAGGCACTAAAAATGAAATGTATTTCAAAGGGCCACAGGTTAACTTATATAATGAAATGAAAGAGATTTTTACAAATCCTTTGTTATTTTCTTTATATATCATCGGGCTTATTTCTCTTTTGTTTCACCTGTTGCAAGGCTTTCAAAGTGCATTCCAGACTTTCGGCATAAACCACAGAAGATGGACACCCATTATAAAAG
>DASYOM010000102.1:0-31048 GCA_036007765.1 Chitinophagaceae bacterium
GTTCAGGAGGCCTTATTGGTAGTGAATCCGTATCTTTTTTTTCAAATCAATTTGATTTAATTGTCGGTATTGACAACAACCTTAGAGCTTACTTTTTTGGCGCAAATGCTTCTACACATTGGAATGTAGAACGATTAAAGAATCAATTTTCCAACTATCAGCATTATAGCGTCGATATAAGAGATAATAGTGCTTTAGAAAAAATTTTTAAAGAATTTAACTCCGATATTTCCCTCGTAATACATACTGCTGCGCAGCCAAGCCATGATTGGGCTGCGAAGGAACCATTAACGGATTTTACCATTAATGCTAATGGAACATTAAACATGCTTGAGCTTACCCGGCAGTATTGCCCTGACTCAGTATTTATTTTTACTTCTACCAACAAAGTGTACGGAGATAACCCAAACCTTTTGCCTTTGGTGGAAAAGGATTTAAGATGGGAAATCGCAGAGTCACATCCCTACTTCGAAAAGGGTATTGATGAGAGAATGAGTATTGATAATTGTAAACACTCTGTATTTGGGGCATCAAAAGTTTCTGCTGATATAATGGTCCAGGAATACGGCAGGTATTTTGGAATGAAAACAGGGATTTTCAGAGGTGGCTGCTTAACCGGCCCAAATCATTCCGGAGCCCAATTACATGGATTTCTTTCCTACCTTATGTCTTGCGCCGTTAATAAGAAGCACTATACCATTTTCGGATATAAAGGAAAACAAGTAAGAGATAATATCCATAGTTATGATCTGGTGAATATGTTTTGGCATTTTTATAAAAAACCACGTGCAGGGGAAATATATAATGCCGGAGGCAGCAGGTTTTCTAATTGTTCTATATTAGAGGGCATACAAATTTGTGAAGAACTTACAGGCAATACTTTCTCTTATTCTTATACTGAAAATAACAGGAGTGGTGATCATATCTGGTATATAAGTGATGTTTCTAAATTTAAGGCTCACTATCCTGAGTGGGGTTATAAATATAATATTTACGACATTTTAAGAGAGATGTTTGCTTCTTTCACTACGCGCCTTAACTTTAAAACTACAGGTGTTGAGAGTATTATTTCTTAAAACCTGGGAGTATTAATGCCTTTTAAACTTCAATCTTCAATAAAGAGTTATAATTTTCAAATTGTATTTCATAAAAGAAATTAACCGTTAAATGCTTTTGCAAACGTAAAACTTACTTAATACCCATTTAAATAAGACAAGCAACTATGTTGGAGAAATTTCGCTCAACCAGGTTTGATCCGGACCAATTTAAAGGGCAATTTATTCTAACTGCAGAACGGAGAAATATACCTGAAAATTGGTCGGTTTATGAATATAAGAGCTGGCGTCTTTTTACTTTATCGCTTCATGTTATAGATGTTTTCGATCAGGATAAAAAATGGTTAGGATGGTGTATTGGCCATCCAATTGTAGATGGAATTTTACATCCTAAAAATATAATTCTTAAGTGCCCTGGTAAGTTCTTTGATATATTTTCAGTGAATGATTTTTATAATCGCGCTGCCGGAAAATGGATTCTGTTTTTAGTAAATGAAGAAATTCAGAAAACATTTTTAGATCCGTACGCTTCTTTATCCATGGTATTTTCGACTGTAGAAAAAACTCTGGCTTCCACAACCACTCTCTTAGGAGATGGTTATAAATGGAACGAAGAACTGATTAAAGCTTTAGGCCTTCCTCAAAATAACAGCTGGGTACCAGCAGGGCTTACCACCAGAATAAATATTCGCAGGTTATTACCAAATCATACATTAAGTTTATCAGATTGGAAAATATCCCGACACTGGCCTGGGACCAACACAGATTTATCTGAAGATTTTAATACTATAGATTCTATTAAGACAATCTCTAAAAGTATTCAATCGAATATAGGGGCAGTTTGCAAAGCTTACCCGGTAACGTTTTCACTTACAGCAGGAAGAGATTCCCGAATGCTACTCGCATGTGCCCGTAATTATCTTTCCAATGCAACTTTTTTCACATTTGTTTCAGCAAAAGATACGCCCGATAAGGAAATTTCATCTTTAATAGCCAAGCGATTTAATCTTACACATACGTTTCTACCTACTGAGAAGGCTTCACCAGACGAATTGGAACAGTGGTTAAAGTTAACAGGAATGTCTGTATCAGGATCCATCTGGAAAATTCATAAAACAATTAAAAACCTCGATCCTTCACGGGTATTGCTTCCAGGCATGGCAGGCGAAATTGGGCGGGCTTTTTATTGGAGGCCAGGAGACTCTTTTGAAAAACAACTAAGTGCTAAGAACCTTTTAAAAAGATTTGATTTACCACTCCATTTTCAACTTATCAATGCAATTGAAGACTGGATGTCAGAAATTACTTTTCTTAATACTTTCTCCTTACTCGATTTAGCGTACGTTGAACAGCGGTTAGGATGTTGGGCTGCACCTCAGCATTATGGAAATACTACTTCTACCTTCGAGCTTACGATGTTCAATACACGACCTATAATTGATAGCTTAATGCGCCTGCCTTCAAACTACCGAAGAAAACAACAGTTAGCAACAGATATATGTGAATTTGCCTGGCCGGAGCTTCTGGAATTTCCCTTTAACGAATTTGTTGGTGTAAAAGGATTTATTTTTTCAAAGGGAAGGCAAATGAAAAAACTTGCGAAGGAAATTATACATCGAACAATTCATGACTAAAAAATTGCCCATTTTAAACTGTTCATGAATTCTTAACAACTATATGGTATTGGCAATGATGCAGGTATATTGCGCCGATAATACGAATAAATGACTATTATTTTGATCTGAAAATTCAAAATTTATAGTGAAATTAATTTTGTTTTATAAGAATAGCCGAGGCGTATGGTTGAAGTGTAAAACTTTTAGTGTAAGATCTGTTTTTCAGGTCAACGTAAGTACCGTTTAAAAAAACTTTTTTAATGGAAACAGACGGATTGTATTCAAAAAGAATTTGTTGATCAATGTTTGTTCCAGCTTTATTTACTTCAAACAATTTTACATTGTTCAAAAAGTAAGTTGAACTTGGGTCTTTCAATAAGAAAACTAATAATGCCTCAGGATGCTCCTGGGGATCAGAAAAAACTATCTCATAATCATGCCGTTCTAATGGAATGATTTGATAAACAACAGGGGCTAATATAGTATATGGCGCGCCTTTACTTCTAAGAAAAACTCCAACGGTTTTATCGCTATCTTCCTGACCTTTCATACTAAACTTTAATACATAATCTTTGCCCGAATGTATTGCACCAATTGGGATAGTAATGTACGAAGAAGGAGCATTGGGCAATGATGAAACCTTAACATAGCCGCCATTTAAGCCGCCATCATTTTGCCACTCAATTTTACTTTGAGTTGGCTGTATTCCTAAATTATTTTTAAAACTTTCTGCTAAAAATTTATTTTCTGAATTAAGGTGAACTGCTGCTGTATTCAATTTCAAAGGAAAATTTTTAGAAGTTGCATCTCTTTTATATTTCGACTTCCAGCCTTCAAGGCTATAAAGCTTATTTATTTTCCCTAAGACAGGATCCACATATGATGTTGAAATAGCAACGCTCTGATCAGAAATACTGTTATAATAATTACTATCTATTTTTCCAAACTGGTTAATATCATCACCAATGGTGAGAAAAGAAGCTGCCAATTGAGCGCCATTATTAGTAAAGAAGATATTTCTTATTATAGTATCATTACGTACGAGCCACTTTGATGCAGCATCTTTTTGAGCAATAAATTGAGCGACATTACTATAACATGTATTGTTGCTTAAATAAATATCATGACTGTTATGAAGGAAAATTCCCGCTTTACCTGCATACGAAACAGTGTTATTTATCACCTTTATATTTGCTGCATTGTCATCAAGGTAAATACCACTAGTCTGTTTATTTGAAGAAACGGTTCCTTCGCTTGCACCGACTCCATTTAAAATGATATTTCCGTCTATAACCTGGTCGTTCCTTATATTATGCCCATCATTATTACCGGTATAAATACCACCGCCATCATCTTTCGTAAGACAAAAATAGTTTATAAAATTATTTTTGATAATGGTAGAACTTCCTGCAAACCGGATAGCGATATAACCGGTGCTATCAATTTCATTATATTCTATTAAATTATTGTCGCCATTAATGTTGATGCCGGAAAATGAATGGCTACTATTACCAGCCATTCCGGGAAAGAGGCCAGAATTTGTGATGATATTATTCTTGATTGAAACCTCGTCGCACAAGCCCAGTAAATCTATGGCATTATTATTCGAATAATTAATTTTACAATTTTGGATCAGAACGTTCTTGCTTTTATACCCGTTTATAGCATCACTTCCCGAAAAATTAAAGTTGCAATTTTCAATAGAGACATTTTTTGTATCAGACAGATAAATAGATTTTTGATTTGAACCTTCAAAAGATATATTCTTTACTACAATGTTTTCCTGTTTCTGCACATTGATTAAATTACTGATGTTGCCTGCTCTTATTTTATAAGCTGATGGATTGTTGTTACCAAAATAAACACTTATCAAGTTTGATTCACGATTATAATACCATTCACCGATCTGATCTAATGTCGCCATCTGGTCCTGTATAAAATAGCCAAATCCATCAGTAGGGGAATATGCCGTGCCGCTTGCGTAATTTATGGTGTTCCCCGCATGAGAAATGATCTTGCTCCTGTCAATTATATAATGATTCTTTCGTATGATTACTTCTCCCCCGCTCCAATCCGGAACTGGGGACAGAGAATTATCTGTTATAGATCTATTTTCTACATGAGAAGAGATTGTAAGCCATCCCTTTCGACTATCATTTGCGTTAGGAAACCTTCCCATTGCAAATTCTTTACCATTAATAGTTAGGATATTTATAATGGAATCACTTAAACGAGTGGAACTTTCGTAAATCCCATGTCCCTTAAAACTCCAAATTGCGAGAGTCTCAAATGCACTTATAATTGGCTGTGGTCCTACATTGTAGGCTGAAATGACGATTGGGTCTTTAGCGGTCCCCGATTTAGTTATATTTATATTGCCATAGAAAACATCTCCTCTTTTAAGTAAAATAGAATCCCCCCCTTGGAGGCTTGTGAAAATAGAATTCAGTTTGTCCAGGCTCTTCCACGGCATCTTCATATTTTGCGCCTGTATTGGCGTCATTAAATCATTACCGGTACTACTTGAGAAATAATAATTTTTTGCGTATGCTTGTGGAAAGCCACCAATAATAAGTAATACTGTTACTGCAAGCTTCATAGGATATATATTTATACACGCTTGCAAGAAAATATTATACCTAATCTTTCAAAGAAATGCTAAAGCTAAGAATATTTTGGTTTTAATTTGCCTTGCGCAAGAATGCCAAATTATCTTTGTGATTGCTCTTCTCGAATGTATATAGCATATTAGCTGGTGTTTGCTTAATTAAAACAACTGAAGAATACGCTGGAATAATGATACTATTAGTATATGTATTCCCGGCAACGTCTTCATATGTGCCATTTAATTGAAACGATTTGCCTGATGACGAGTTGTTATACTGGAAAAAGACATAACTATCCGGGTCGGTCACCGATACATTTGCGTCATAAAATTCTACATTATCTAACCAGTAGTTAAGTTTAGGACATTTGGTTTGAAAAATTATATTTGCCGAACTAGCGTTCGAAGGCAAAGTAAATAAATATTCGTTTTCAGTTCGTTGAGTAGTAAAAGGAATTATTTTGATATCTGAAAGCCTTGTATACGGCGATCCGTTCAACTGCAAGTAAGCAGTCACTAAAGTATCTCTCGAAGCCTGGGCGCTAAATCTTAAGATATAATTTTTTGACGAACTGATAGAACCAATATTAATAACTACCTGGTAGTTATCGAGGGTTGAAAATGAATTAGTAGCCTGGAAGGTACCACCATCAAGTTTGTTTACCCAACTGCTGGTTGGGCTGGTATATAATCCGGAAATATTGGAATTAAAAGTTCCATTGGGGTATTTATTGGAACCAGAAAACGAATTAACGTCGTAAAGCGGAATTATAAGAGGAGTTTTTCCTGAATTTTTATCCAAATTATAAGTAGACTTCCAATTGGCAAGATCATGATATCGATCTGTCCTTACACCAGAAATGACACAAGAACTCGTGATAGATAAATTATCATCCATCGGCCGACAGAAATAATTATTATCCATACTTCCTAACAAACTGATATCGTTAGCCAAAGTACTCACTGTAGAAGTCAATTGAGTTTCGGTTTTGGCAAAAAAAGTATTATTGGTAACTATATTATTTCTTAAAAGGGCATTGGGCATTGCAATATCATGAACCATTATTAGTTGAGTCGAATTATTAAACAGTATATTATTTTTAATTGTGATATTAAAGGCATTGTGTAGCAAAATGCCCGCTTTAAAGCAATTGGCTGATGTGTTTGCTGATATATTGACATTAGCTACATTGTCATCTAAATATATACCACTGCTGGAGCCGGTTCCAGGCTTATCTGTACCCTCAGGAGCCCCGATTCCATTTAATACAATATTTCCTGTTATTTGTTGGCCAGTATAGCTTGAACCGCTTGAGGCCCATGTATATATGCCGCCACAATCATCTTTAACCATAGCAAAATAGTTTATCAAATTGTTCTTAACAACATTTGAACTGCCCCCGGTAAACCGTAAGGCGGTCGCACCAGTATTGTAAATTGTATTGTACTCAGCCAAGTTGTTATTTCCTACCATGGTTACAGCCTGATAAGTACCATCCCCGCTGAGACCCATGCCAGCCACCATTCCGGTATTTGCTATATAATTATACCTTATCGATGAATTAGTGCAATTATAATTTAAATCAACTGCAATGTTATTTGAATAGTTGAAGTAAGTAGCTTTTAAAGTAAGCTTATCAGTTGCAGAAGCATCAATTCCATCTACTCCCGAGTACATGACAGAGCAATTAAGAATCTGTATATTTTGTGCATAGAATAAATCGAATGTTTTCATATTAGAGCCCGTAAAATTGATATTATTAAAGACCACGTTATTTTGATGATCTACTGATACCACCGTGTTGACTGTACTGGCAAGAAAACTGAAAGTAGAAGGACTTGAGCCACCGAAAAATGCATCCACCTTCTTGGTGGCTGAATTATAATACCATTCTCCGAGTTGGTCTAGTGTCTTAATAGAATTTTGAATGAAATATCCATAATTATCATAGGGATTATATGTTAGTGCAGTGCCGTATGATAATGTAGAACCTGAATGTGCAGTAATTGTACGCCTGTCTAGAATCCATCTTTTGGGTCTTACTACCAATTCGGCACCAGCCCAGTTTGTAGACGAGGTCAACTGCTGATCGGTAATAGAATTAGCTGTATGAGATTCAAATGTGAGATATCCCTTATTAGCGGCTGTAATATTAGGATACCTTCCCATTGGTTGTAAATTACCGTTGAGAGTTACCATATTAAGAGATGCTCCTAATGCAGAATTGTAACTTTCATAAATGCCATTTCCTATAGAAACCCAATTGGTAAGTGTTTGAAAACCTGTTATTGTCGGCCTGCTTCCTGACCCATAGGAAGAGAATATAATTGGAAGGCTTGTACTACCTGACTTAGCAACAATGATTGATCCATAGAATACTTCACCGCTTTTGAAGAGAATTGAATCACCAGCGGCTATGCTAGCCATAAATGAATTAAGCTTCGCGACGGTTTTCCATGGAGTAGATTGACTCTGAGCTTGCGTAGATGTTCTTGTATCGTTTCCTGAATTGTTGGAAAAATAATATGTTTTTGCATTGGATGTAAAAAAGGAAAATACAATAAATACGGATAAGGAAAAATGGATTAATGTCTGCTTCATGGTTTGGATATTGATTTAGGACTTAATGAATAATTTAAGTTAAGTATCTGGATTATGATATTTTAGAAGATGGAGCCTCCGGCCCTAATTCCACAATTAGTTTTTCAATTCTGGTAATAAGTCATTATGCAAACGATATTAATTCTAGATAAGCGTTATTTCAATTTCGATAAATTTGATTTATTCTTAAAATTTAACGCGGAGTATCCGCAAAAATTATTCCAACCGTAAAATTTCTACACTTATTTCCCCACATGTGAACAAAAAAATAAATCTATGGCGTTAATATCCGCAACAATATATAAGGGTCACGATTCGATGTCTAATCGTAACGATTTTCTGGGGAGACGATAAAATATATAACCTACAATTAGGTTTTTCTAAAATTGTTGCCTTAATATTTAAAAGGGCGGAACTTCAATTAACTATATAGGATGTCCAATAAACATATATCAAACTCAAAGTTTTAATTATAAATTTGGCAGCTATCGATATTCGAAGCACGGAACTAATTTCAAAATGTATCAATGAAAAAGAACTCTTTACTTGACCCTAATAATTCAAAATCCTTAAACCAAAAATTTAGAGAAAAAAGATTTGCTTTTTTCAGGTCATTGCTTGATAGAATTCATTCAAATACACCCATCGAAATCTTAGATATTGGAGGAACCCAATCTTACTGGGAGAGCATGAATTTTACCGAAAATAATAAAGTTAATATCACTTTATTAAACCTATATTTAACTCCGGTTAAATACAAAAACTTTTCAAGCATTATAGGAGATGCGTGTGACTTATCCAATTTCGGAGACAACCATTTTGACATTATATTTTCGAATTCAGTAATTGAACATCTTTTTACACGCGAAAATCAAATCAAAATGGCCAGTGAGATTAGAAGAGTAGGAAAATATTACTATATACAATCTCCCAACTACTATTTTCCAATAGAACCCCATTGGCTTTTCCCTTTTTTTCAATTTCTTCCATTTAGGGTAAGGGTTATATTAACCAAAAATTTCAATTTAGGCCATTACAAAAAATCAAAAACCCAGGAAGCAGCAATTCAAAGAGTAAATGAAGTTCAGCTTCTCACTGAAAAAGAAATGAAGAATTTGTTTCCAGAGGGAAAAGTTTATCGGGAAAAATTCTTTGGCCTGGTAAAATCAGTTACTATGTATAAATTTCCGGAAAATTAATTTTCCACTGATGCAGTATGTAAATGAGTATAGGAACAAAAAAATCCCCTGCTTAAAAGGGGATTACGTATCGAGGAGCAGACTTGAACTGCCGACCTTCGGGTTATGAATCCGATGCTCTAACCAGCTGAGCTACCTCGACATTTTGGGCGGCAAAGATAATGTATTGCATAAAATGCAGAGGGAAAAAAGATCAAGCAATTAGTTTATTGATTACGGCCAGGATAAACTTCCAATGCTTTTTCCAGGCAATCCATGGCAGAATTAATAGATTCAGTATTTAGCACATATGCAAGGCGAACCTCATTCTTTCCCAGGCCTTCTGTACCATAAAAACCAGTTGCCGGCGCCAGCATAACGGTAGCCCCATTATAATTAAATGATTCAAGAAGCCATTGACAAAAGACATCAGCATCGTCAACGGGTAACGAAGCCATGGCATAAAAAGCGCCACCAGGCTCGGGGCAGAAAACGCCGGGCATATTATTTAGCCTTTCCACGAGTATATCCCTGCGTAATTTATATTCCGCTTTGCTGCTTTTAAAATAATCAGCAGGAAGGTCAAGCGCCGCCTCACCTAATATTTGCCCCAATCCGGGCGGACTCAATCTTGCCTGGGCAAACTTCATACTCGTTTGCAAAACAAGTTTATTCTTCGTTACGAATGCCCCTATCCTTGCGCCACATGCGCTGTATCTTTTACTAATGGTATCCATAAGGATCACATTCTCCTCGACTCCATTAAGTTGCATTGCACTGAAATGATCACCTGTATAACAAAATTCACGGTATGCCTCGTCTGAAAATAAAAACAAATCATACTTATGAATGATAGTTTTAAGAGTTTCTATTTCATTCCTGCTGTATAAGTAACCGGTGGGATTGTTTGGGTTACAGATCATAATCGCTTTCGTTTTTTCAGTAATTGCTTTTTCAAAATCCTCAATTGGCGGCAACGAAAAGCCACTTTCGATTGAAGAGGTTATTGGTTTCACAACCACACCAGCTTCTGTTGCAAAACCGTTATAATTTGCATAAAATGGCTCCGGAATTATTACCTCATCTCCTGCATCAAGGCATGCCATAAATCCAAATAAAATAGCCTCACTTCCACCTGTAGTTATTATTATATCATGGTGAGTTAAATGTATATCAACAGATTTATAATAATCTACCAGTTTTCTCCGGTAGCTTTCATTTCCGGCGCTATGGCTGTATTCCAAGATTTTAAAATCAGAATTACGTACCGCATCCAGCATTAGCTCTGGAGTTTCAATATCCGGTTGTCCTATATTGAGATGATATATTTTTATCCCTTTTTTCTTTGCAATCTCTGAATAAGGAACTAATTTCCTAATCGGTGACGCGGGCATTATTGTACCGCGATGGCTTACTGATAGCATTTCACAAATATAAATTGAGAATTCGGGAAGTCATGATTTTGAAGTTTATCCATTTTAAAATATTTGAAAAAAAAGTCGTAAAAATTTCGAATGGTTGAGGTAACGAAAGGCATTACCAAAAGACTATGCCATAAGTATTTTAAAACATATTCCCACAGACATTCAAATGACACTATCACTAACTTTAAATAACATTAGTAATTATGAACTACTTTTCAATTTTATACTCTTAATTTATTTAATATTTACATTACCTGCAAGCTGGCAAAAGCCTATTGCGCTATTCTCTCCGGATACTGATACTAATGATAATCCAAATCACTTAAACATTCCAAATAGAAGTATTATTAGGGAAGATAAATTATCGCTTAAATTGCCTCCGCGGAGGATTGGCTACACATATACATAAGCAATAATTTTTTACTGATATTTTTGTGCTGAATAGAAAACATAATTATAAAATGAATTGGGAAACAATTATAGAAACATGAAGCATTTCACGCAAAAATATTTACAGCGTACTCTCGCTAAATGGCTGTACACGAGAATACGTTTACAGCCATAATGCCGTGACTGCATGATTAGCACGATGGAAATTGAAGCTTGTTAAAACAAATGCGCCAGTATTTTTTGGAATAAAAGAATTCCTCAATACAAAATCTTGTTTACCGAAAATCAAAATCTTATCAAATGATATTTAAAAATTGCAATTAAAATATTTCATTCTTTATTAAAAATTATGAATGTACTTATTAATAAACAAAAGCCAAACAAAATGACGGTTGTAAATATCATACTTCTTATTACTGCAACGCTAACCGGGCTTAGTGCGGGGCTTTTATATGCATATGCATGCTCTGTAAATTTAGGGCTTGGCCGTTTGCCCGATAGAGAATACCTGTCTGCTATGCAATCCATTAATAAAGAAATTCTCAATCCTCTTTTTTTTGCAGGTTTTTTTGGAGCGCTTATATTGTTGTTCGTTAGCGCTTATTTGAATTATAGCCACCCTGCTTCGTCCCGTTTCATATTTTTATTAATTGCTGCATTAATATATACAATAGGCGTTTTTGGGGTAACATCTTTTGGTAATGTTCCTTTAAATGATGGACTGGCAAAAGTTAATTTACAATCTTCTTCTCTTGCGGAAATCTCAAAGCTCCGGATAAGTTTTGAAGTCCCATGGAACAGGCTGCACAGCATACGAACTATTGCCTCCGTAATTTCTTTGGTATTAGTTATTCTTGCTTGTTTGAAGGTAGACACCCGGTAAAATAATATTGGATATATGGTAAGCCCGGATTTTTAGTTTTATTTAATTTTGCACAGCTAATAATGATTAATGCCAATGTTTGGATTGTAATTAAAACAGTTATTAAATTTCAGCTATGGCATACATTCATCATTATAAAAATAATTTCTTCCCCGATGATTACGATTTGCCTTTTCAACTGCAAATCAATTTTACAAAACTAATCGATTGGTGGAAAGAACAGGCGACACTTCACGACCCTTTCGAATCAAACAGGGCAAAAGAAGTATTAAAACGAATTGAGAAGACCCCCGAGCTTTATAAACCATTTGATAACCAGATTTTAAAAAATTTTCTGCCTTCATGTCTTTTAGTGGGGCGTGAGGTGCTCTACATAATTGAACAACAATGAGGTTCATAACCATCCACACAAATAATCCATAAACAATTCCGGTGATAATTTTATTTTTTGATAAAAAACTGATCCGGGAATAAGGCCAGAAAAAAAGGAAAGTAAAAAATAATGCAAATAAATAGTGGAACAAAAGCCCGATTACCATAATTCCTAGGCCGTCTGTAAATGCAGATTCACCAAAAGCGCCACTTGCAACATATTTTAAAACAAGTAACGGGTTTTTACCAGTAGTAATAAAGTAGTCAACAAAAGCAGATAAAATATCCAAAGTACCTACAACAGTCCGGCTAATAAAATTACTCTTAGTGAATTTTTTTCCCGGACCTTAACTGATTGGTCTAACATTAGTTTGGTTTACCAGAATAATGAAAATATGAAATTAAAAATTGAATTGAAGTTAGAAATTCAAGTTTATCTCAAAAAGATCACTTACTTTTTGAAGGGAAGTGTACAGTGCTTTGATACATTATATATTTCTTTTACAACGTATGCCGGAAGGGAAGAAATTATTGTACCCACAAAGAGAATCAGGCTTGTATTTTTTGTTGTAAAAATTTTCATCAAACAAACTGCTTTTACTATAATATTGTAAATACATTTTTTCAAACAAGCAAATGAAATATACGATTGCTGTTTTCCGGAACAAACAAAACTTCTTCTTATCCCTCTTATGTATTACCCTGTTGCTTGGCGGATGTAAGCAGGAGGAATCTGTCGATATAAGAATTAAACAAATGGATCCTTCTAAAGCCGCAAGCTTAGCAAGATCAATAGAATCTTTAGTTAAGCCGGAATTGGCCGATAGCCTGACAGCGAGGTTATGGGGCATTGATTCACTTGTAATTTCTCCAATTGCAATTGACATTGATGACTTCGGAAAATTATACTATACAACTACTAACAGGCAAAAAAATTCAGAATTTGATATTCGTGGGCACCAGGATTGGGAGATAGCATCAATACAACTGCAAACCGTTGAAGATAAAAGAGCTTTCCTCCATAAAATATTATCGCCGGAAAACAGTAAGAAGAATGAATGGTTAAAAGATGTGAATGGAGATAGTTCTCATGATTGGAAGGATATGACTGTCGAGAAAGAAAATGTCTATAAAATGGAAGATGTAAATGGCGATGGCGTTGCTGATCGTACGCAATTGGTAGTAGATGATTTTCATGATGAAATAACTGATGTTGCCGGCGGGATATTAAGTAATGGAGATGATCTTTTTGTTGCCGTTGGCCCTGATTTATGGAGAATGAAGGATAAAAACGCGGACGGTATTGAAGATGAAAAGACTTCGATCTCACATGGCTATGGTGTGCATATCGGGTTTGGTGGCCATGGAATGTCAGGTGTTGAAATGGGCCCTGATGGCAGAATTTATTGGCAGATCGGCGACATTGGCTTTAGTGGTAAAGACCAGGAAGGTAAAAAATGGGAGTATCCCAATAGTGGCGTAATCGCCAGGTCTAATCCTGATGGGAGTGACTTTGAAATATTTGCTTCCGGAAACCGCAATACGCATGAATTCGCATTCGATGAATATGCTAACCTCATCAGTGAAGATAATGATGGAGATCATCCCGGTGAAAAAGAAAGACTGGTATATGTTGTAAACGGTGCCGATATAGGCTGGAGAAGCAATTGGCAATATGGCAAATACAATGATCCTGATAACAACACCTATAAAGTCTGGATGGATGAAAAATTATGGAAGCCGAGGTTTGAAGGGCAGGCAGCTTATATCACTCCCTGCATAGAAAATTTTGTGAGCGGTCCGGCAGGTTTCGTTTATAATCCTGGTACCGCATTAAGCCCTAAGTACAAAAACACTTTTTTTGTCGCGGAGTTTGTGGGCAACCCGGCCCAATCAGGTATCTATAGTTTTAAATTAAATCCGAAGGGTGCGGGTTTTGAGCTTGGCGAAAATAAAAAGGTGTTGGGTGGCATTTTAGCAACCGGCATTGATTTCGGCCCTGATGGCGCAATGTATGTTGCTGACTGGATCGATGGATGGGGCACCCACAATTATGGCCGCATCTGGAAACTTGATGATAACAATGCTGCTTCATTGCCTGAACGAATAGAAACAAAAAAATTATTAGCTGAAGATTTTACTGAGAGTTCTGAAGATTACCTAAGGGATATATTAAAGAACCCGGATATGAGAGTAAGAATGAAAGCGCAGTTTGAATTAGTGAAACGCAAAGAAAAAGGGGCGGAAATATTTAAGAAAAGTCTTGAGCAAACGGATAACCAGCTTGCCAGGGTTAATTCCATTTGGGGCGTAAGCCAGTTAGCACGCCAGGATAAAAAGTATGCTGCCATTTTGTTGCCTTTATTACAGGATAAAGATCCGGAGATAAGAGCACAGGCTGCTAAATGGTTGGGAGATATAAAATATAAAGACGCGGCTAAAAACCTTGTGCCACTATTAAAAGATCCTAATAGCCGCACGCGTTTCTTCGCAGCTGAAGCTTTGGGCAGAATAATGTATGAACCAGCGGTTGAGCCCATTATTGAAATGTTGAAAGAGAATAATGATGAAGATGCTTACCTGCGACATGCAGGAAGCCTTGCACTTGCAAGGATAGGAAAAGCAGGTCCTGTAATTGCTTTATCAAATAATCCTTCACGTGCGTTACGAGTTGCTGCAGTTGTAGCATTAAGAAGAATGAACAATGCAGGTATCGCAAAATTTCTTAATGATGCGGACGAATACATTGTTACAGAAGCTGCACGTGGTATCAATGATGATCTTTCTATTAAAGATGCTCTTCTCCCTTTAGGCAATTTATTAAAGAATACCATCTTTACCAATGAAGCATTGATAAGACGGGCAATCAATGCAAACCTTAGAACAGGGACTGATGAGGCCATGCAAAATCTTATTGATTATTCATTGAAGGAAAGTAGCCCTCCAAAAATGCGTGCAGAAGCTATTGATGCATTAAGCACATGGTCAAAACCCTCAGTATTAGACAGGGTGGATGGACGTTCCAGGGGAGCTGTTCAAAGAGACATTTCGCTTGTTAAAAATAAAGCAGGAGATATATTCACTAAACTGCTAATTAATAAAGAGAGTATTGTACGGTTGAGTGCTGTTAAAGCTGTTAGCAAATTAGACATCAGGCAAGGCGCTGCCACTTTGCTGGCACTACTTAAAAATGATCAAAATGATGAAGTAAAAGTGGAAGCTCTGAAAGCATTGGCCAAAATGCAGGATCAATCTATAGGGCAGGCTATTCAAATAGCACTTACCGGTAAAGATAAAATTGTTAGGGTTGCAGGTATTGATCTCATTGGTAAAATGAATATACCAAAGCCTTTAATGGTAACCTTACTTTCTGATGTGATCAATACCAAAACAACGGAAGAGAAGCAAGCCGCGCTTTTAACCCTGGGAAATTTACCGGCTGAAAATACTAACAAGGTCTTCGATGGCTTACTAACGCAGATGGTTAACGGTAAACTTTCCCCGGACGTTTACTTTGAATTGGGCGCAGCCATTGACAGTTCGCATTCCCCTGAACTAATCACCCGGTATAAAGATGACATTTCTAAACTATCCAAAGATGAATTGACTGCCTCATTTGCCGGAAGCCTTTATGGAGGTGATCCGGAACATGGAAGAGATATTTTCTTTAACAACCAGTCATCTCAATGCATGAAGTGCCATTCTTATGATGATATGGGAGGTAATGCAGGACCGCGTTTGAATGGAGTCGCAACGAGATTACCACGGCCAAAAATTCTTGAAGCTCTTATCAATCCCAGTGCAAGATTAGCTCCGGGCTATGGTATGGTTACCATTCAACTTAAAAATGGAAAAACGCTTTCCGGTGTATTGCAGGATGAAAACAATAACAGCCTAACCATAAAAGAAAGTGAACAACAAAATACTGTGATATCTAAAGGCGAGGTGGCGAAAAGGACTAATGCAGCTTCGAGTATGCCTGAGATGAGGTATATACTTTCTAAAAAAGAGATAAGGGATGTAGTAAGTTTTTTGTCTACTTTAAAATAAACCAGGAGATTGTAATACTCCAACCAGGATGTACCGGCAAACAAAACATAGCAAGCCTCAATCTAAATAATCTGGCGGATAGAGTTCCTGCCCATATTTTTCAGCAAGTGATTTTAATTTCTCCATATCTTCAATGCTTAATGTCGGAGGTGGCAAAAAAGTATTTTTCTCAACTGGTTTTCCTATTTCCTTAAAAAAAGCATCCAGACCTGCCGGAACTACCGTACACAATAAATGGGCAATATTGTTTGTCGTATTTTTAAAAGAATGAACTTTCCCTCCCAAAGGAATATTTACAAAAGAGCCTTTTTCTGCTTTGTATTTCCACCTTCCATTTTAAAATCTATTTCGCCTTCCACTACATAAAACATTTCCTGTATGTCTTTGTGCGCATGAGGTCCCGGTCCGCCACCCGGTGGTACAAGCATGTCAATAACAGCATAGTTGCCACGTGTCTGTTCGCCAGAAATAATAATCCTATAAGAGTCTCCAACAACTGAAAGACTTTGTCCTTCTTTTTCATCAACTGTTGCAATATTTTTAGAAGCCTTTGCCATAAGATGAAATATTTAGTTTGGAACTGTATTAATGATATTAATTGAACCGGTCTTTTAAAAATCAGGAAAGCTTTCGAAACTTCTATTAATCAATGTTCATTTTATTAAAATATTCAGTTATAATTTCGTTATTAGCTTTTGCCCTTGCTTCGCTTGTTCCAAAAGTAAGTTCTGTTTTACCTTCTTTCATTTGTTTAAATACGGCTTCGACAAAATCGCTAACAGAAGGTTGACCATCGTGTATGCCTTTTCCACCAAGGTCTGTATTTAAAGCGGGTGGTATCATTTCAATTACTTCAATGTTCTTTGATTTTAATACGTGTCTTGAGGAAAGCGTGAACGAACGCATAAATGCTTTTGTAGCACAATAAACAGGAACTTTTGAAAGCGGAATAAACGCTAATCCTGATGTAACATTGATAATCGTATCTAACGATTTTAGGTTCGAAAACAACGTTGTCAAATGAATGGGTGCTAGAACATTCGTTGTAATTTCGTCATTTGCTTTTTGGTAAAAGTCGTTGTCTGAAATGCTCATCCATTGCTGTATTCCTGCATTGTTTACAAGTACATTTAAATCGCTGTGATTATTTGAAATCCACTTATAAAGTTCTATCCTTTCTGCTTCAATCGATAAATCGCAGATCTTTGTAACCACAGAAGGAAATTCGTCAGCAACCTTTTTTAAAGCTGCTTTACGTCTCCACAGATGATAATCGTATTGTTTTCCTGGATAAATCTTTCAGTAAGTCCTAACCCGATACCGCTTGCACCGCCGGTAATTAAAATTTTGTTGTTTGATAATTGCATCGCTATTTGTCTTTTAAGATTATAGTGCAAAGATGGAAAGCATCAGCTGATTAACGATATAAAGCTAATAGAAAAATTAACGACCAGTTATTCCCATCCAATTTCCACTACCAACTATGCCGATTTTTTTAACCTGGTTTGGCGCTTTACTTTCAAAAGATTACTCATGATTATTATTAATTGTTTTCTTTATTTGAATTTATGCCGCCTGGCCCAGGCTTGTAAATTCATTTTCTATATTTTGAAGCGCTTTATGCCAGGCATTATCTTTAATGCCAGGCACAGATAAACCTTCCAATCTAAAGGCGGTTATATCGGTCATTCCCAGAAATCCTAAAACTGACCTGAGGTAGGTTTCTGTAAAATCATATGCCTTCATTGGCCCTTGAGAATATACGCCACCTGAAGAAATCGCCAGGTAAACTTTTTTGCCATTGATCAATCCCTCAGGACCTTTCTCTGTGTAATTGAAAGTTTTGCCGACACGTGCGATGTGATCAATCCATGCCTTTAGCGTAGAGTGAATACTAAAATTATACATGGGCACTCCTATCACGATTGCGTCTGCATCTTTCAATTCGGCAATTGCCTCGTCGGAATGTTTTATCGCTTCGGTAAGCTCGGGGGTATGATTTTCAGCAGGCGTAAAAAAGGAGTTCAAATGAACTTCCTCCAGGTGAGGAAAAGTTGTCTCGGCGAGGTTACGTACCTTAAGTGAACTGCCCGGGTTTTCTGTTTCCAGTCTTTCTATAATGGCATTGCCAAGCTTGATGCTCATCGAGGCTGCCCCTCTTGGACTTGATATAAGATGCAATATTTTCATGGCGTTCTATTTTTTTTGATTTATTAATTAATAAATTCTATACGTGATCTTTTATTCGTCCAGGCATTCCCCGTTTTAAATATCGGTCTGTAAACAGGCCAGTAATAAACCGCAAGCAGGGTGATTGCTGCCATTATAAAAATTGCCATTCCTAAACCTGAAGGTGCAAGCACAAGGTGAAAAAAGAATATGTTTAAAGCGATAGGGAAAAGCATAAGTAAAGCAAGCGATACAAGCGTACCTGATAGAAGAAGGATACCACTAACAACCTGGGTAAATGCCATTAACGGAAAAAAATATTGTCCTTTAAATAAGCCCGTTGAAAAGTCGGCTGCCGCTCCTGTTGGCGGTGGCATTGGTATGAAATGTAAAAATCCATTAAGCCCGAATACAAGAAAGATTAATCCAAGGATAGCCCTTGCGATATGCGCAGTTACTGTAAACGCTTTACTTTTTGAGAAGGTTATTGAAGGTTGTGTAAGAACACCCGCTGTTGATTGTGACATAATTTTAATTTTATTAATTTTTAATACCACAAAGCTCAACTTAAACGGAGGCATTTAAAATGGCTGGAAGAGTGGATTTTATGTCAATACTTCTTTTTTGCCGGGATGCGGTGGCAGAGAAGTATTTTATTCCGGCATGAAGAAAAAAATGCCGCTTTGTAAACCTGCGTCTGTGATTGTTATGATAATCCTATTAATCCATCCAGGCATATTTATGCGAAATAGGAACATATAGGGAGATGTTTTAATCACCTAACTTTATGTTTTAAATTAGATACATGGAAAAGTTTTTTAAAGACAAAGTGATTTTAATTTCAGGAGAAGTGAGTAACCTGAGTATGGGAATCATTCATTCCTTTTTAAAAGAAAAAGCGATTGTGATTTTTCCTGCAAAAAGCCTTCATCAGATTGAAACTATAAAATCTTTTCGTGCTATTAATGAAGATGAAAATTTTATTACACTGTTGATAGATGTCCAGGATTTTGATAAGGTGACAGAAACGTGTGAAACAATAACGGAGAAGTTTAGCAAAATTGATATCGCGATAGAAATTCCTGAATTCTCAAACTCTAAAAAAGATCTTACTGAAGCCAGCATAGATGAATGGAATAACATGATGGAAACAGACATGCTTCCCTTTTTTATGGGTGCACGCATTGTGCTTAACCTGATGAAGGGAAATCCTAACGGTATGTTTGTTCATGTATCTGATGGCAGGTTTTTTGAAAACATTAAATCGTGCGCCCTGGCTAGAGTTGCTTTTTCTACCAGGATGGAAATGTCAAAAATATTTGCTGAAGAGGCGCACCGTAATGGCATAAGATATTATCATCTTTGGGCGCAGGATTTATCATCATGTAATGAAACTTCAAAGCCTGATAGCGGGCCGTCGTCGAAAAGTCCTGAAACAATAAGCAAAGAGATAATGGATCTTTATCAAAAAGAAATTTACAATACAGAAATGGCATTTCAATCATTTCCAAAGCAATTGTTGCATCAGCAGGTATAAATGCCCGTAGTTCTTATTTTGAGATATGAACAATCCTGATTCCTTCATAGATACTTATGGCATTGAAGAAGTTCATGCCGATGCCGTTACCAGTCAGAGCGAACAGGCTACTGAATTTTTTGTATACAAAAGCGAAGAGATACCTGTGCAGGAAAAGATGTTCCGCCCTGCTCGCTCCATCCACTTTGCCATACATCTCAATCTTGGCGAAGGGATAGAAATAAAGTACAACCTTATTAAGTATGTTATACAAAAGAACTCGCTATTCATTATTCATCCGGGCATCGTTCATGTTTTGAAAGAGGTTGACCATTTACCTACCATTAGCATGGGCTTTTCACATGACTTCCTGGGAGCAGCCATGATGCATAAAAGCCGCCCGGAAGTGCTCGGTTTTTTAATCCAGAAAAGCGATCCATTGTTTCTGCTAACAGGTAAGGAAGCTGAAACATTTCTTACGCTTATGCTTTATTTAAAAAACCTGGTTGATAATAACGAACATCCGTTTAAAGAAGACATGATACATCATGGCTTCAATCTTTTTTGCTTGAGCTGGCGGCCGTTGCAAAAAAATACAGGGGTAATGAGGAACATGGAATGACCCGTAAAGAAGATATCTTGTCTAATTTTTTAAAGCAACTGGCTGCTCATTTTAAAGAAGAAAGAAGCGTGCAGTTTTATGCAGATGCGCTATTTATAACACCAAAGCATTTAACTAAAACAGTGAAAGAACTTACTACCAAAACCTGTGGTGAGTTTATTGATGACATGGTAATTGCAGAAGCGAAAATATTGCTTGGCGATCTTTCTTATTCTGTTGGGCAGGTAGCAGATCATCTACATTTCAGTGATCAATTTTTCTTTTCAAAATTTTTTAAAAGACGAACCGGCCTAAGTCCCAGGGAGTATAAAAGTTCTCTTTAATTTTAAAAGTACATATAGCCTTCTGCTAAAGCCTGCTCTTTTATTATAAGCTTAACTTCTATGTTTCCTCTTATTGCATAAGAATAAGCGCATACCTGGTGAGCTTTTTTTTAGCAGATCTTCTGCTCTTTCATGGTCTACTCCCGGTATTAATACCTCCAGTTGAACCGCGAATTGGTAACCATCGCCATATTGAAAGACAGCAACTTTTGCAGTCGTGTTTGTTGTGCCTGTTTCAACTTTCTCCCTGGAGATAATTGCATTGAGTGAATTATTAAAAGCTGCAGCAAATCCGCCGGCAAATAATGTTTCCGGATTTAAAACATCGCCCCCTGTGCCGCCCATCTCTCTTGGCATCTGCACTTCTGCGTTCAAGGCATTATCGTCAGATACTACATATCCATGACGGCCACTTGTTGCTGTAACTTTTGTTGAATAAAATGTTTCCATTTTTGCTTATTTAGTATGATTTGTTTTTTTGTTATGGTAAAGTTCCTATCTATTGTAGACGGAAAAATAGCTGGAAGGCTTACATATATGTTCGTATGGAATCTGATCCCCAGAAGTGAACTTATTTACAAATCAAAAGTAAACGCATCTGAAAGGTTCCAAACAAAAACATCTAAGGATTCTGCGGATCTTTAAAACATACCTGGGATAAAATAAAACTGATTTGTAGGGCAAGGGCTAATGTAGTTGCCCTTTTCATTTTTCAGTATTAAAATCATACTTTTAATTAACCCTTTGAAGAAATAAGTCAGAAGGATTTCACTAGTAATGATAGGCATATTTAAAGCGGGCACATTATAGTTTAGAAACAAGATTATCCCATAAGTTTAGAAATGCTTTTCTCTTCTCTATTAAATTTTATTTATTAATACTTCATATTAAAATAAAATAAGACAATGGATCCTTTATTTAATAACATAATTCCTGAAAATACAAAGGGCAAACACACGGATATGGAGCATTCAATAACGCTTAATAACAGGGAAGAGGCCCTGGATGCTTTTAAAAGAGCATATAAAAGAATGCTTAATGTAAACACCTGGCATCAGCTTATTGGTTTTGCAAGCGCGGATTTTTTACTCAGGGATCAACAAGGAAAGGAAACTAACCGGCTGGCACAGGTAAATGATTACATCCGGATTAATATACCCGGGCCAGGGCCCGCATCCGGAGAGGGTTATGATTGGGTGCAGGTAGAAGCAATTAAAGACAATACTAATCCTGAATCTGAAGAAGAAGCTTTTGGAATGCGGGTGCGTTCCTGTAAAGATCCAAATAAAGCAGGGAATGATACCGCACATTTTTTTACCAGTGATGCAACTTCGACTTTTATTATTCACAGGAACTTTGATAAAGTTTCCGCTTCCTTTCATGGACGTAATGAAGTGTTGAATACTGGTGCAGAAAAGGTGAAAGATAAAATAAGAAATACAATTATAGGCGCAGTAGCAATGCTTGGTCTTTCGGAATTACAATGGGTAACCCTGATTAAATCCTTTTTAGAAAAAGAAGTTTAAGTTTGAACCTCTAATTATACTGATCTCAAAAGTATGCATCGCATAAAAAAAGATTTTGATGCAGTTGTTGTTGGGTCGGGCCCAAACGGGCTGGCGGCTGCAATAACACTTCAACAAAAAGGGCTTTCAGTTTTAGTGACAGAGGCAAAATCTTCTATTGGCGGTGGCCTCCGTTCACTACCACTTACATTACCAGGTTTTGTACATGATGTTTGTTCGGCTATACATCCTCTTGCTGTAAGTTCTCCTTTTTTTTCTTCACTTCCTTTGCAGGATTTCGGATTAGAATATATTTTTCCGCCTGTTGCAGCGGCACATCCTCTTGACGATGGAACAGCAGCTATATTGGCTTCTTCAATCTCCCAAACTGCTCAATCATTATCAACGGACGGCGCATTTTACAGCGAACTGATGAACACATTATTGAAAGACTGGCCTTTAACCAGCAATTTTATTTTAGGGCCCTTTCGCTTCCCAAAACATCCTTTCGCAGTTGGTAAATTTGGATACTATGGCCTTTCCTCAGCGGTTAAATTTGCAGATCATCACTTACATACTCCCCATGGCCGCGCCCTTTGGGCCGGAATGGCTGCTCATTCTATGCAGCCACTTACCAACAGTGCTACATCGGCAATGGCTCTTGTATTGTTATTACTTGCACATAATAAAGGCTGGCCGGTTGCAAAAGGGGGATCCCAAAAAATTGCAGATGCACTCGGGGCATATTTTATTTCTATCGGTGGTAAAATAGAAACAAATTTTGATGTAAAATCCCTGGAGCAACTGCCCTCGTCGCATGCCGTTTTGCTTGATGTGACACCATTGCAATTATTGAAGATAGCTGGCCATCGGTTATCTTCCATTTACCGCTGGCAGTTGAATAAATATCGTTATGGCATTGGGGTTTACAAAATTGACTGGGCTTTGGATGCACCTGTTCCGTTTACTGCGAAGGAATGCGCTGATGCAGGAACGGTGCATTTAGGAAATAGTTTGGAGGAAATTGCAATTAATGAAAAAATGACACAGCAGGGAAAACATCCTGAAAAACCATTTGTATTATTCGCACAACCAAGTCTCTTTGATGGTTCACGGGCACCCGCGCAAAAGCATACTGCATGGGCTTATTGCCACGTGCCTAACGGATCATCGAAAGATATGACTGAGAGTATCGAAAAACAAGTAGAACGTTTTGCGCCGGGTTTCAGAGAGCGTATTTTAGCACGCCATGTAATGGATACACATGAACTTGAAATATACAATTCGAACTATATTGGCGGTGACATAAACGGGGGTATACAGGATATTAGGCAACTTTATACCAGGCCTGCATTGCGGGCGTCTCCTTACAGAACATCTGCCAAAGGAATTTATCTTTGTTCATCTTCAACGCCGCCGGGAGGTGGTGTACATGGAATGTGCGGCTATCATGCTGCAAAAAGAGCATTCAAAGATATTTTTCATACTTAAAACAGAAATAACAAGGAACATACCTGCACTGGCCGGAGAGATGTTGATAATAAAAAGCCCATACTACTACAGGCTTAAATAATTCTTAAAAGATCAAAATGTTTTTATTTCAGTGGGCTCAACGAAGTTTAGCTGTTAAACTAAATTACCTGTCGTACCATTTCTTAAATACCGGAGCTTTTTCCCTGCAGACATGACCAAACAATTGCAGGTAATAAAGACCGGGGAAGAAGTTATGTACGCCCAGCCATCAGCTAAATTTTTTCATAAACAAACGAGACATGCCTTGCAAAATTTTCTTCAAGTCATTGGCATGGTACACTGTGAAGCCATTATTTACACATTCGGGATCATACAAGGCTTCATGATTTGTTTAGTTGCCAGATGTGAGGATGCAATAGAAGCGATGGAAATACTTCAGCATGAAACGTTGATCTTATTAATTTAAGAAGCTCTTCAATACCGGTAGTACCCGGGATAGCCATGAAAGCAATTGAAAGAATTTTGCCTCAGTCTGAATTTATATTGATACAAAGAAGAAATTGATATCTTATAGTATCATTACTTTCGTCGCAACAAATCAACCGCTTGTCTCATTTACTCATTTGCGAAGCTGGCAGCAAATATTTTTACAGGATAAATTTAAGATTATGAAAAAATTCATCACCCTATTAAGTATTATCCTTCTTACTCTCGAAGCCATGGCACAGGCTCCAGCTGGCTTTCCATCAGGTGGTGGAGCG
Source organism: Chitinophagaceae bacterium (assembly GCA_036007765.1). Lineage (GTDB taxonomy): Bacteria > Bacteroidota > Bacteroidia > Chitinophagales > Chitinophagaceae > Ginsengibacter. The sequence continues at coordinate 24,545 of DASYOM010000102.1, forward strand.
AATAAAGCTGCGCCGGCGATAGGACACGTATATGGTAAGGTTACAGATGCTTCCGGAAAACCTATAGGTGGTGCATCGGTTATAATTCTGCAAAACAAACTTGATACAGTTACCAAAAAAATGAAACAAATTTTATTAAAGGGAACAGCATCAGAAAATAACGGCGATTTTTCTCTTGAAGAACTTCCAATTTTTGGTAGTCTCAACCTGAAAATTTCTGCAACCGGGTATGCTTTATCTGAGCAATCTATTTCATTTATACCGAAAACGGGCACTGGCGATATGGCAAAGAAGCCTTCATCTGTTCAATCAGGCGCTCCTGGAGGAATGCCAGGTATGCCCTCAACTGATAAAGATCTTGGAAAGATCAAACTTACAATTGATGTAACACAGCTGCAAAATATATCTGTTGTAGCTAATAAGTCTTTAGTAAAATTCGATGGCGAAAAAAAGATATTTAATGTAGAAAAGAATATTGTTAGCGCAGGAGGAACAGCGTTGGATGTAATGAAGAGTGTTCCTTCAGTGAATGTGGATATTGATGGTAACGTGTCTCTGCGAAACAGCCCGCCACAAATATTTGTTGATGGCAGGCCAACTACTTTATCGCTTGATCAGATACCGGCTGATGCAATTGAAAGTGTGGAAGTAATTACAAACCCTTCAGCCAAATACGATGCGTCAGGCGGTGGTGCTGGCATATTAAATATTGTATTGAAGAAAAATCGTAAAACAGGATATAACGGAAATTTGAGAGTTGGTGTTAATAAACGTGGCGCAGTGAATGGTGGTGGAGATTTTAATGTTCGGCAGGGTAAATTAAATATAACTGCAAGCATTATGGGCAACCAAAATAAAGGCCGCACTACAGGTACCACAGACCGTTTAAACCTTCTTGATGTACCTCAGACATATGTGTCCCAAAACAATTATAACAGAACAAACGGAGGATTTTTATTTGGTAAGTTAGGCTTTGATTATTTTGTAACTAACGGAATAACCTTGTCATTCGCTGGTATAAAGGTACATGGACAATTCGAGCCAAATGAAACAATTAATATTAATACAGATAGCCTATATAATACTGGTAAAATATCAGCTTCCAGTGATCGCACTTCTACCGGTAAAAGGGTCTTCAATGCCTATGGATTGGTTTTGGGCATGAAACATATCTTTCCAAAAGAAGGCGAGGAATTAACCATTGACGGTAATATGTTCTCAGCTAAGAATGAAAACAATTCATTATACACAACTAACTTTTACAACCCTAACGGAGGCTCTTTAGCGGGTACAGAAGTACAAAAAGTTTTAGGTGATGGCAACAATAAATTTTTAACTATTCAATCTGACTATGTCAATCCTATAAATGCCAAAACCAAGGTAGAAGCTGGTGTTAGAGCTTCAATACGCAGCATAAAAAGCAACAACAACAACTATATTTTTGATGATTCTTTAAATAATTATAAGATTCTACCAACAGCAACAAGTAACTATAACAACAATGATAATGTATATGCAGGTTACGTAACCTTTTCCAGCAGCATAAAAGATTTTACTTACAAAGCCGGGCTGCGTGCTGAGAGTTCAAATTATACAGGAGAGCTTATCAATTCAGGGCAAAAATTTAGCAACAAATATCCTGTGAGCTTATTTCCATCATTGTTTCTTACTCAGAAGCTAAGTAACAATCAGCAAGTTCAATTTAGTTACAGCCGTAGAATTAACCGTCCGAATTTTTTCAATTTAATTCCATTTACTGATTATACTGATAAGCTGAATATCACTCGTGGTAATCCTGATCTTGTCCCTGAATTTACACAGTCTTTTGAACTGTCATATCTTAAAACTTTTAAAGGGAATAATACTTTTCTTGCATCAGCTTATTATAAAAAGACACACAATCTTATTACCCGTTATATTGATAAGCAGGCCGATCCTGTAAGTGGAGGAGATGTCCTGATAAACACTTACATAAATGCCAACTCAAGTTATACAACAGGCGCTGAATTTACTGCTCAAAACTATCTTACTAGATGGTGGGATATCTCAACAAACCTGAATATTTATCAATCAAAAAATTAACACCGATAATATAACTGGCAGCTCACAAAGTGCGCTGGTAAGTTGGTTTGGTAAATTCAATTCCAATTTTAAACTGCCTGCAAAATTTTCTATGCAGGTTAGCACCATTTACCAGTCAAAAACAAATTTGCCTGTAAATATCGGTGGCGGCGGCTTTGGCGGCCCTGGCGGCTTCGGACAATCACAAAGCTCATCACAAGGATATATAAGATCTTTCTGGGGAACAGATGTTGCAATAAAGAAATTGTTCTTAAAAAATGATGCAGCGTCAATTTCATTAAGTGTAAATGACATTTTCAAAACAAGAAAAACAGATCAGTATTCTGAAAGCGCTTACTTTATTCAGAATTATAGCCGCATACGTGATCCACAAATGTTTCGCCTAAACTTCACTTACAAATTTGGAAAAATGGATATGTCTTTATTTAAAAGAAAAGTAAACTCAAATACTTCAGGTGCTACAGAAGGGATGCAACAATAATCAATAAAAAAAAATACATCTTAGAATAATCCTGCAAGTTCAATCAGTTCTTGCAGGTTTATGGCGCTGCCTTTTTTGTGTTTTTACTAAAGAGTATTTTCTTTTATAATTTCTCATTGTACAGAACAGACGGCTTAAACTTTGTAGGCTTATTTGTTGGGAAATTCACGAGCCGGGCAAACTTTTGCGGGTTCATAGCATTTTTAAAAAATTGTTTTTTTCTATGAAATAGATTTGTGTCATTAAGCAAAATTGCTTACAAAAAGTCATCACTGTTACAATAAAAAAATTTAGGTATGAAAAAATTAAAATGCCATGTGTTCCGGCTAAACGCACTAAATGTTGTACTAGTGACATCCATTTACGCAGCAACGGAATGTAATGCCCAATCCACGCCCAGGCGATCATTGCTTGCGCTTTCAAAAACCAATCATACGCTGGCAATTGTAGATCCTACTACATTAAAGATTATTGCCCGCATTCCTGTTGGCGAAGATCCACATGAACTTGTCGCTTCTACCGACGGGAAGATTGCCTACGTTTGCATTTATGGAGGCGGTAGCTTACATGAAATAAACATCATTGACCTTGTTGCGCAAAAACCTTTACGCAGCATTGATACAAGGCCGCTCTTTGGACCGCATGATATAACATTTGTTAACGCGAAGGCATGGTTTACTGCGGAAGGTTCCAAATCCGTTGGCCGCTATGATCCTGCAACCGGGAAACTTGACTGGAGCATGGGAACAGGCCAGGACAAAACACACATGATCTACGTTACCGCAGATGGGAAAAAGATTTACACGACAAACGTTTCTTCCGGAACTGCCAGCATTCTTATTGATACGCTGATACAGCCTGGAAGAATGTCTCCTCCTAATGCTAAGCCGCGTGAGGAATGGATTCAAACTGTTGTTCAGACTGCCAGGGGTTCGGAGGGATTTGATGTGTCGCCAGACGGCAGTGAGTTGTGGACCGCATCAAGTGAGGATGGCACTATTTCGATTATTGATCTTGGGGCGAAAAAATTGTCAGCAAAAATTGATGCAAAGGTTTTAGGTGCTAACCGGTTGAAGTTTACGCCGGATGGCAAGCAGGTATTCATTTCGAGTCTTCAATCGGGCGAACTGACCATTTATGATGCAACGTCGCACAAAGAAGTGAAACGACTAAAACTCGGGCAGGGAGCCGCAGGCATTCTTATGGACCTGGATGGTTCACGTGCATTTGTTGCTTGTTCTGCTGATAATTATATAGCTATTATAGATCTCAAAACTTTAGAAGTTACGGCCCACCTTGATGTTGGAGGTGTACCTGACGGTCTTGCATGGGCAATTCGACCTTAGCTTGTTAAATAAATCCAGGTATGTGCATCGAGGTTAGAAATTTTTTGCTAATAGGAAACACTTCCAAATTTCCTCAGAACGAAATTGAATAAGACTTCCATTTTATTCCGAAGCAGGAATCGAAAAATAAAATACAGAACCTTCGCCAATTTTACTTTCTGCCCATATTTTTCCTCCATGCTGTTTAATAATTTCTGCAGAAATATATAACCCAATGCCGGAGCCTGCAAATGTAGCTGCAAGCCCGCCTACACGGTAAAAGCGGTAGAAGATATTCCCAATATCTTCCTGCGGAATACCAATGCCATTATCTTTTATGCTAACTATTATTTGCCCGTTGTTTTTACATGCATCCACAAATATATCTTTAGCATTGGGCGAATATTTTATTGCATTCGTAAGCAAATTAATAATTACCTGGTCCAGCCTGTCCTTATCTGCATAGGCAAAAAGTTGCTTTCCCGCCTCAGCTAAAATAATTGTATGGGTTGATGTTGTTTGCTGAATATTATCTGTTATTTCTTTTAGAAGAATATTCAGATCGAACCTGGAAGGATTTAGTTGCAGTTTGCCAACTTGTATTTTTGATATGTCGAGCAGGTTTGTAATAAAGTCTGATAATTTATCAATCTGTTTTAAAGTTTTGTTTATAAAATCAAGATTGCGGTTACCCTGCAGCAATTGTTGCACTATCTGCAAGTTTGCTTTTATTACGGTAACAGGTGTTTTTAATTCATGACTTGCCATTGCCATAAATTCATCTTTATATTTATTCAGCTCCTGTAATTTTTCGGTGTATAACTGTTGCTTTCGGTCTGCTTCTATTCTTTGCGTTACATCTCTCGCAATTTTAGAAGCGCCAATAATTTTTCCTGAATTATTTTTTACGGGAGAAACTGTGAGGGAGATATTTATTTTCTGTCCGCTCTTTGAAACCCGTACTGTATCAAAATGATCTATCCTGTTACCACTACGGATATTGTTTATAATTACTGTTTCTTCCTGTATACGTTCAGGAGGAATAATAAGTGAGATATGCCTGCCAATTGCTTCCGCATTAGTATAGCCAAACATTTTTTGCGCCGCATAGTTCCAGCTCGTTATAATCCCATCAAGGGTTTTGCTTATGATAGCGTCATCAGATGAATTTACAATGGCTGCAAGAATTGCCTGTTTTTCTTCAGCCTGTTTTTCAAAAGTAATATCCCTTGCAATTTTAGATACACCAACAATGTTTCCCTTGCCATCCTTTATCCCGGAAACCGTAAGGGATATTGAAATTCTCTCACCATTTTTTGTTTTGCGAATTGTTTCATAATGCTCTATAACACCGCCTCCCTTTACTTTTGCGATGATGTCTTTTTCTTCCGGCAAAAGCTCGTCAGGAATAAGAAAAGAAATGTTTTGCCCGATTGCTTCAGCAGCAGTATATCCAAAAATTCTTTCTGCAGCTGTGTTCCAGCTTGTAATAGTTCCGTCAAACTCTTTACTGATAATGGCATCCTGCGAAGATTGAATTATTGATGACAATCTTTCCTTATCCTCAGATGATTCTGTTTGCATGCAATAAAATTATTTAAATTTAAATGAAATAGGAAATACTCTCTCCCCTAAGGGTGCATTTCAAATTGTCGCATCTCCAGGTGGGTTTGTGGGGCGACACGAACCGACACAACACCACTGATTAAATGATTTATTTTTATCATTCTGTTAAATACACGTAAATGATTAGTGAGGCGTGCGTACACGAACCAAGCGTGGGGAGTTGAAAAGAAGCTCCCTTTTTATTATCTTTCCTGCTATGCTGATTGAAGAAAAAGCGCTCAAATTCTGGATCGATAATTTTTACGGATACGGAGCATGGCACGCAAGGTTTTGGTTCGTGGGCTATGAAGAAAGTGGCGGCGACGTACCCGAAGAAGTAGCAGAGAAGCTCAACTACTTTTATAATTTACAAGTGCCCAACACGCCCACGCTTTGCGATATCCGCGAACTGTACCGTCATGTTGCATTTCGGGTTGACGGGCCCAGAGCCTTGAAATTCTCAAACCTCAACGATCACCGGTTCGGTTTCAATGCAACCCTGCACGGTGCATGGAAAAACCTCATCGCCTTTGAATCTGGATATCAAAGCGAAAAACTTCCTGATCTGCTCACATATCAGAAAAACTCATTTGCATTACCATCAGCGTCCGACGAAGCGTTGGTTCTGCTATATCCTCTGCCTGCACACAATCATGCGTGGTATTATACCTGGCTCGACCTACCGCAATTTCCTTTTCTCAAAAGCCGTGCATTATACCAGGACTACGTCTACTCTATCCGCATACACAGTATTCTCAAAAACATAAGTGTCTACCAGCCAGAGGTGGTCCTCATGTACGGCATGGATAACATCAACTTGCTTAAAAAATCTGTGCATGAGTTCTTTCCTTCCGCGAAATTCAAGATGGTCAAAGCAATAAAGCGACAAATCCCGCAGCATCATCGGGCGGACTTCAATGGAACTACCATTTTAATCACAACGCAGATTCCTGCGCTCAGGCATAACCGGGTTGACACAGGATTCGATTGGTACGAGTTTGGAAAACTAGT
>DASYOM010000103.1:0-3261 GCA_036007765.1 Chitinophagaceae bacterium
GTCCATGTAATATTCTTATCTCCCTGCGAAACAAACATGCCGCCATCAACATTGAATAAATTTTTACATTCATGAGCCTGTGCCCATTTGTTTAAAGGCGCCTTCTTAGCATCATTGCCCATTCGAACAGTTCCTGCTTCATGAATAATATTTCCCGGCGCATGTAAGCCGTAATTATTTTCAGGCCCATCGTCACCACCCCATGTAATTACGGCACCCATTGAGTGAAGAATTTCAGAAAAGGTTTCTTTCATGTGCTTAGCCTGTTTTATTTCGTAGTCAGAATAAGTGGTGTGAAAGCGCAATACAGGAATGCCATATTTATCAACCACGCTCGGATCAATTTCACAGTAGCTATCTTCCCGCGCAACAGCTTCGCCGCGGCCGGCCATACCAACATGGGCGCCAAAGAAATAACGGTAATCTTCTTTTAAAGACGCGCCATAGCCACCTGCTTCTTTTTGCTTTCCTTTAATTTTATAAGTGCCGTTTAAATTTTCGATACCCCAGTTAAATCCGTATAAGGGCATTCCGAAACCTCCGCCATATTCAATATGATAGCCACGCGGAAAATCAAGTTTTTTATTGTCGAGCCACCAGGGTGTATAAACATGCATTCCGCCAACACCATCTTCATTGTAGCGTTTGCGATCAAATAATTCAGGGATAATGCCACCCATATCCGCACCGGTAGAATCATGTAAATATTTACCTACCACATTGCTCGAGTTGGCGAGGCCGTTAGGATGCCGCGGAGATTTTGAATTTAGCATTAATCTTGCAGATTCGCAGGCACTCGCAGCAAGAATAACCGTTCTTCCGGTAACCTGGTATTCCTGCATGTCTCCTTTGTGAACATAAGAAACTCCAGTGGCAAGCCCGTCTTTATTAGTTAATACTTCGCGAACCATTGAATCGGTAACGAGATCAACATTTCCTGTTTTCAATGCAGGAATTACTAAAGCGGATGAAGAAGAAAAATCTGCATACACTTTACAACTGCGTCCGCATTGCGCACAATAAAAACATTGGCCGCGGTCTTTATTAATTTGTTTGGTAAGAATAGAAAGCCTTGATGGAATTACAGGGATACCAATATTAGTTGCAGCTTTCTTAATAAAGAGTTCATGCAAACGCGGCCTTGGCGGCGGAAGAAAAATTCCATCGGGATCATCAACTAACCCTTCATTGGTTCCAAATACGCCAAGCATTTTATCAATTTTATCGTAATATGGTTTTACATCATCATAACTAATAGGCCAGTCATCGCCAAGCCCATCGATACTTTTGCGCTTAAAATCTTTCGGCCCGAATCTTAATGAAATTCTTCCCCAGTGATTTGTGCGGCCCCCCAGCATTCGTGCACGCCACCATTCCCACTTTGTGCCTTCAGCCTGTGTGTAAGGCTCACCATCAATTTCCCAGCCCCAGTAGCATCCATCAAAATCTCCAAACGGCCGAAACTTCGTGCTTGCACCCCTTCGCGGAGATTCCCATGGGTTCTTTAGCTGATTGGAGTCTTTTGCAGGATCATACATAGGCCCTGCTTCTATAAGGCAAACTTTTAATCCTGCATTAGCAAGCACATAGGCCGCCATGCCGCCGCCGGCTCCTGATCCTACAATGATTGCATCATATTGTTTTGGCTGTTTTTTGATTTGTAAGTGGTCTCCCATTTCGTGATATTTATTTTTAATTTTAAAAAATCATATACAATAATAAAAAATCATTTCGCGAAAGCTTCATTTATTTTTGAATTTCGCATCGTTCAGGTTCCAATAATGCGGGTTTTGTTCCGATAGAATAATTAAAATAAAACTATGGGCAATATACACATTCTTTACAGCCGGATTATGAAAAAATATTTTAATAAATGCCAGATAATTATCTAAGCAAAAAATGCTTTTACAAGAAATAAAATTATATACCAGGTATCTTTATCAATTACATATTTTTTACAAAGAAGTATTGGAACTGCCTGTGATATATTCAGGCGAAAAAACTATTTGTGTTGTGGCTGGCCAATCTTATTTAATTTTTACAGAAGCACATGATAACGGGGATCCGTTTTATCATTTCGCTTTTAATATACCCTCTCATAAGTTTGAAGAAGCGTTTCAATGGCTGCAAAACAGAGCAGAATTGTTGTGGCTCGAGGATTATAAAAGTTATATAGCTGACTTTGTAAACTGGCATGCGAAATCAGTTTACTTCCTGGATCCAGCAGGAAATATTCTTGAGCTTATTGCCAGATTTGATTTGAATGACCATGCCGGTGAATTATTTTCATCAAAACAATTTCGAAATATCAGCGAGATTGGCCTGGTGTTTTCAGACAAGGATTTTGATAAAAAAGTAAATGAGATTTTAAATAAATACAAGCTTCCCTATTTCGCAAAACAATTGCCGTTGCCACATTTCAGGGCTGTTGGCGATGATGAAGGACTATTTATTGCGGTACCAGAAAACCGAAACTGGTTCTCAACCAAAACGGCTTCCGGTATTTTTCCTATAGAAGTTTCATTCATAAATAATAAAAATCTATATGAGCTGAAGATGTAATGCCATAGCGTCACCTGGTACATTCAAACAAAATTTATCGTTTCGAAAATAGAAGGGTTATCACCTGGTCTTATTTTAAGTTTAACAATTTTTGGTAAAGTTCTTGAAATACTATCCGCAAAATAAAATGAATGGTTAGAATAAAACTAATGATCGCTGTCTTCTTAATCGGCATATCGCTAAACAGTTGCCACAAAAAAAATTATCCTTCTAAAACTTCTAACTCAAATGTTGATAATGATTCACCCACTTCGGTAAAGCCTGATTCAACAATGGTGACAACACCAGTTATAAAACGAAAGCCGAAAGTACCCATTGCAAAAGTGATTACTGTAGATGATAACGTTGCGCACAAAAGTGTAGATGGAAGGTTATATTATGATGTACTGGGCAAGCGCTACTGGAAAAATTATAAAGACGGAAAATATTATTTATTCAACCAGTCCATGTACAACGATCCCGCTTTTAAAGCGCCTCAATAGGATTGATTATTCATTTATCTGTAAGAGATCCTTTATTTATTTTCCTTTTAGTGATGTTTATTTTTTTTCTTTTAGTACCACTTTGTAAATACTTACGGGATCTCTTAATCTTTACACTTTGTTTTAAAAAAATAAAACCCGGAACTTCCGGGCTTTCTAAATTGAATATATTCTCAACCTTTACTTTTTAAAATCAATCGGGACATTAATTTTAAAC
>DASYOM010000104.1:0-10641 GCA_036007765.1 Chitinophagaceae bacterium
TGCAATTTTCCACTCTCAGTTGGTTCAAATCCAACAAAGAAAAAATAGAATTTTCAATGGCCCAACTTTACAAATATATAGGCATAAGCAGACAAGCAATAGCTCAATATAGCATGAGGCAGGAGATATTTGACAACAAGGTAATTTGCTTATTATCTGAAGCAGAAGGATTGCGAAAAGAGCATCCAGGCTGCGGTTTGGAAAAAATGTATTACACGTTAAATCCAGATTTTTTAGGTAGAGATAAATTTATAGAACTCTTTATGGAATTAGGTTTTAAGCTAAAAAAGAAGATTAATTATAAACGAACAACTTATGCGGTTGCTTCAAAATACATGAATCTAATAAGGGGATTATCAATGGTGCATTATAAGAAAAAGAACGGGCTTCCTTTCTCCACATGATATCCTATTTTTTTTACATCGCACATCGCACATCGTACATTGCACTCACATCGCATATTTATCTATCCTTTAACTACATCACTTTATTCTTTGAACTAATTTAACAGTCATATTCCCAAAAGCTTTCATGGTAAGATCAATCTTTATATCTTCATTTGCAATGTTGATGTGCTTTAATTCCAAAGCAGTAGTAATGCTTATAGCTATACCAGATGCCCAAGGTTCTGCAGTATCACTCAGGTGGAACATGGTTAATTATTCATCTGTATCAGCTTACATTTTATTAAAAAGCAATGACGGTGTTGTATGGCAGGTAGCCGCTGCAAATCCTGTTTATAGAAATTATAATTCTTCAACAATTCTTGCTTATAATGATAAAGTAACAGAGAGAAGAAAACTTTTTTACCGTGTAAGAATTTATGATGTGCATGATAATACCGTAGCAATCTCAAATACCGCAGTTGCTGAAATTCCAAAAACAGTATATAGTCTTCAGGATAGGCGAGTGGCTTCTACACCAACAATTCCATCCGGTCCGCTCAAAGGCGCATCCTGGCAAATATTTCCAAACCCTGTACATGACATACTCAATCTCACTTATAAAAAAAGTGAACGGTTAATGGGTGTAATAAATGTTATTGTATCTGATGTAACCGGAAAAATTGTGATCCGCTTCAGGCAGGCTTCAAATAATAAACAGGTACACATTCCTGTTAGCAACCTAAAAGCAGGGCTTTATTTTATCAAAATAGATGTATTGAATGAAAGGCAGATGAATGAAAAATTCATAAGGCAATAAATTATAATTCTGAAGTTATATTGTCAATTTTTACACTCCCTTCAAATGCTTTTTTAAAATCGCCTTTTTTATCGTACAAAAAAACAGAAGGAAGATTTCTGACCTTAAAAAATACCGGGAAGAAAAATTTTGTATCCCTTGCCATTGTTATCTGCGGATAATTTGCAATCTTATAATTTTTGTAAAAAGCTATCATTTCATCATAAGGAAGATAGGTGATCATTACAATTTGGGTATTTTTAAATTTTTTAATGTCCGCCAGTAATGCCTCCGTTTCATGTTGGCAATGTTCACAATCAGGGCTAAATATCATAAACAGTACAGGCTTCTTTTTTTGTAGGTTCTCCCGTGAGAATGCGGTGCTATCGGGCGCTTTATAAACTGTAAATTTTGGGATGACAGGAAACCTTAAATAAACAGCCGAAACTGTGTCAGCCTGTGAAAAGACATTAAAGCCGGGTAATATTAGTATCAGCAAAAACAATATATTTTTCAAGGTAATTTTTTTTGTAAAGTTATGACAATTGCCTAATTGGCTAATTAGCTAATTAATGTTTTACCTTCACCGGCTAAAAATATTTTATGGCATCTACTTCTGATATGAGGACAGGACTCATCCTGAAAATTGACGGCAGCTTATACACTGTGATTGAATTTGGTCAAAATAAAACTGCCCGTGCAGCGGCAAAAGTATGGGCAAAATTAAAGGGAGTTGATAACAACCGGACAATTGAGCAAACATGGAATAGCGGGGAAACTATATTTCCGGTAAGAGTCGAGAAAAAGCCATTCCAGTTTTTATATAAAGACGATACCGGTTACACTTTTATGGATACTTCAACTTATGAGCAAATTTCTGTTGCACCCGAAATGGTTGACGCACCACAATTTCTAAAAGACGGGCAGGAAGTTTCAGTTCTCATACATGGAGAAACTGATCAGCCAATGGGCGTAGAACTTCCTGATAAAATTGTAATGCTCGTTACTTATAGCGAGCCGGGTGTGAAAGGAGATACTGCAACGCGTACGTTAAAACCCGCAACAGTTGAAACCGGCGCAACGGTTAACGTTCCATTATTTGTAAATGAAGGTGAATTAATAAGAGTGAATACCAAAACCGGTGAATATGTTGAAAGGGTAAAGGAATAGGTATGGAATTAAGAGTTAAATGATAAGATGGTTCAAAACTGATTTGCTTCGTATTAATTTTTCATTTTTACTTTTAATTGAAGTATTACCTATCTTAGCTTCCCATTTTCCATAACATAAATTTAATTTGTCAATATGGATATTAAACAGATACAGGAACTCGTAAAGCTTGTAAATAAGAGTAATATCGGCGAGCTTAAAATTGAGAAAAATGATTTTAAAATTACCATAAAACAAAAGCAGGATCCTTCGTTACAAAGTAACTCTCCACAATTACAATCGCAACAATCTCCACAAAGTTTTCTGCCACCAATGTTTGCCTCATCAATTTCTGCAGTGCCTCAAAGCGCAGATAAGGAAATTTCAACCAAGCCTGATAATACAGTTACAGTTAAAAGCCCGATGATTGGAACCTTCTATCGCCAGGCGGGTCCTGATAAGCCTGTATTTATAAGTGTTGGTGAACAAATTGAGCCAGGGCAGGTTGTTTGTATCATAGAAGCCATGAAACTTTTTAATGAGATAGAAAGTGAAGTGTCGGGAAAAATTGTAAAGGTACTGGTAGAAGATGCTTCTCCGGTAGAATTTGACCAGCCACTATTTTTGGTAGAGCCTTCTTAATTATTTAATTAGCTAATTAGCTAATTAGCTAATTAGCTAATTAGCCAATTAGTTAATGTGCTAACGTATCGACGTGCTAATTTGCTAACGGGAAATCCTTATAAAAGCAGCCTTAAATAATGTATGACTAAAGAAAGAAATCAAAGCCTTAAATTAATTAGCTAATTAGCACATTGGCTTTTTAGCTAATTAACAAAAAAGCACCTTAGCCAATTAGCTAATTAAATTATCATGAAAATAGAATTAATCGAATCCAATGCGATTTTAAAAATGACTTTCGATTTTTCTATAATGATTATAGATTATTGTGACGTTCTGGATGAAACAAAAAAATATACACTTAGCAGGCAACTCTTAAAGAGCGGGACTTCAATCGGTGCGAATGCTATGGAAGCTCAGAATGCTGAAAGCAAAGCTGACTTTATTCATAAAATAAAAATTGCTGCTAAAGAAGCAGATGAAACTCAATACTGGCTTTTGCTTTGCAATCATTCCAAAAAATATCCTGAAAGTAATTTTCTGCTTTTAAAACTTGAAGAAATTCAAAAAGTACTTAATAAAATTCTGGGCACGGCAAAGAGGAAAACTCCAATTAGTTATTTGCTCAGCTTTTTCATTTTTTAATCCTGCTAATTAGCTAATTAAAAAAATATGTTTAAAAAAATATTAATTGCAAACCGGGGAGAGATCGCTTTACGCATAATACGCACATGTAAGGAAATGGGTATTAAAACTGTTGCAGTTTACTCCACGGCAGATAAAGATAGCCTTCATGTGAGGTTCGCTGATGAGGCAGTTTGCATTGGAAGACCGGCAGGCGTTGACAGCTACATGAATGTCCCCCATATAATGGCTGCAGTGGAAATTACAAATGCAGATGCTATACACCCTGGATACGGGTTTCTGGCTGAAAATGCAAAGTTTGCTCAAATATGTATTGACCATGATATAAAATTTATAGGCCCAACCCCGGAGATGATAAATGGGATGGGTGATAAGATCACAGCAAAGGAAACAATGATTAAAGCCGGGGTGCCTGTTGTTCCCGGAGGCAAGGGCTTGCTCTCAAATATTGATGAGGCAAAAGATGAGGCAAATGAAATAGGATATCCTGTAATTTTAAAAGCAACTGCCGGCGGCGGCGGAAAAGGAATGCGTGTGGTTTGGGAAGAAAAGGATATTGAAAGATCATTTGATAATGCCAAAGCTGAAGCAGCAGCTTCTTTTAAAAATGATGGCATTTACATGGAAAAGTTTGTAGAAGAGCCACGCCATATTGAAATACAGGTTGCTGGTGACCAGTTTGGAAATGTATGCCACTTAAGTGAGCGGGATTGCTCCATTCAGCGCCGCCATCAAAAGCTTGTGGAAGAATCCCCTTCACCATTTATGACTGAAGAGCTTAGGGAAAAAATGGGTGACGCCGCTATTAAAGCCGCCGCCGCTATCAATTATGAAAGTGTGGGCACTGTTGAGTTTTTGGTAGATAAGCACCGCAACTTTTATTTTATGGAAATGAACACGAGGATACAGGTAGAGCATTGCGTAACCGAAGAAGTTGTGAACTATGATCTTATTAAAGAACAAATAAAAATAGCTTCCGGAGAAAAAATTTCAGGCAGAAATTATTATCCCCAGATGCATGCAATAGAGTGCAGGATAAATGCTGAAGACCCTTACAATGATTTTCGCCCTTCGCCGGGCCGTGTTACTGTGCTACATCAGCCCGGTGGGCACGGCGTGCGTATAGACAGCCACGTGTATGCAGGTTATGTAATACCACCTTATTATGATAGTATGATAGGAAAATTAATTGCTGTAGCTCAAACACGCCGGGAAGCAATTAATACAATGAGCCGGGCTTTAAGTGAATATGTAATTGAAGGCATACATACAACAATTCCTTTTCACATGCAATTAATGCAAAATGAAGATTTCAGGAAAGGGAATTTTACCACTAAATTTTTGGAAGGGTTTAAAATGAAATAACTGTGAATAAAAATATTTTTTACGCCCCGTCCCTGGCGGGTGTCCTCACCCGACATTGCTGTATTAATATTATCTTAGAATAATATACAGCAATCTTTTAAATATTCAGGCGAGCGAAAAAGTCATCAATCATATTTAACACCTACAAAAATGAAATGTGATTCAAGAATGTCGGGTGGGGGACACCCGCCAGGAAGAAGGGTATGAACCATTTAATACATCATCGTTCTCAACTTGGTGTTTATTTAAGACTGTTAGACATTCCTGTCCCTGCGACTTATGGACCATCGGCAGACGATGAAAATGTAATTTTAATAAATCCATTTCTGTAAAAAAGGCAAAGCCCCCGTCCCTGGCGGTGTCCTCACCCGACATTGCTGTATTAATATTATCTTGAACATTATACAGCAATCTTTTAAATATTTAGGCGAGCGGAAAAGTCATCAATCATATTTAAGACCTGCAAGAATGAAAGGTGATTCAAGAATGTCAGGTGAGGAACACCCGCCAGGAAGAAGGGATTAAATCATATCCTTCAATTTTTCAACAACAATATCCACTTCTTCTTTAGTATTGTATTTACTAAATGAAAATCTTACGGTAATATAATTTGGATTGTTATTGATCGCACGTATCACATGGCTTCCAGCATCAGCCCCTGAAGTACAGGCACTGCCGCCACTTGCACAAATATTATTTATGTCAAGATTGAAAAGCAGCATCTCAGATTTTTCTGATTTGGGAAAAGCAACGCTTAACACAGTATAAAGGCTATCCCCATTGGGATCGCCATTGAAATATATACCTGGAATATGTTCCCGCAGTTTTTCACGCATATAATTTTTTAACTCCCTTATTTGCCGGCTGTCTTTATCATGGTTTATTGTGGCAAGCTCAAGTGCTTTTGCAAAACCTACAATGCCATAAATATTTTCCGTTCCGGCACGCATATTTCGTTCCTGGCTGCCTCCTTTAATGAAGGGTTTAATTTTTATATTTTCATTTATATACAGCAATCCTGCTCCTTTTGGCCCATGAAACTTATGGCTTGCACCTGTAATAAAATGAACCTGTAATTTTCTTAGGTCAAATGAATAGTGCCCCACTGTCTGTACAGTATCTGAATGAAAGATTGCATTGTATTTTTTGCAGAGGATTCCAACCTCTTCAATTTTGGTTATGTTGCCGGTTTCATTGTTAGCATGCATTAAGCTAACCAGGCATTTTTTGTTACTTCCTTCAAGTAATTTTTCGAGGTCATTTATATCAATGTGACCGTTTGGCAGCACTTTTACTTCACTTAATTCAACCTCACCGTTATTGTGCAGGTTCTCCACGCAATGCACTGTAGCATGGTGTTCCAGCGGTGAACTTATTATATGCCTGCAACCAAGATCATGTACAGATCCGCAAATAGCAGTGTTACTGCTTTCGGTACCACCACTTGTAAAAAAGATTTCAGCGGGATGTGCATTCAAAATTTTTGCAACAGATTTTCTTGCATTTTCAATAGCCATCCTGGTTTCACGTCCATAAGAATAGATGGAAGATGGATTACCGAATTTTTCAGTAAGATAAGGCATCATAGCATCAAGCACTTCGGGATCAAGGGCTGTAGTAGCAGCATTGTCAAAATAAATTCTTTCCATTGTATTAATTAGCTAATTAGCTAATTGGCTAATTAGCTAATTAATAAAATTGTTTTATTATATGGCCTCATGAATATCCCTCATGATTTTTTTTGCAATATTTTCGGCGGTGGTTTCAAAATTACTTTCAGAATAAATTCTTATAATGGGCTCGGTATTGCTTGTCCTGAGGTGTACCCAGTCTTTATCAAATTCAATTTTTAGGCCATCCTCTGTATTCATAGGATTGTTCTTGTATTTATCTTTTATTTTTTTGAACACCTCTTTTACATCTACACTTGTTTCTAGCGAAATTTTATTTTTCGAAATAAAATAATCCGGGAATGTTCCGCGGAATTGTTTTATGCTTTTTCCGGAATGCACAAGATGTGTAAGGAATAAGCCGATGCCAATAAGTGCATCACGGCCATAGTGAAAATCCGGAACTATAATACCTCCATTCCCTTCGCCGCCAATAACTGCATTTACTTCCTTCATTTTATTTACAACATTCACTTCGCCAACAGCAGAAGGAAAATACTCCCCTCCATGTTTCTGCGTTACTTCTTTCAGGGCTTTTGTAGAAGACATATTGCTTACAGTATTTCCTTTTCTCTGGCTCAAAACATAATCTGCAACAGCTACCAATGTATATTCTTCTCCAAACATACTGCCATCTTCACACACAAAACAAAGCCGGTCAACATCAGGATCAACGGCAATACCAAGTGATGCGTTTCGTTTTTTTACTTCATTGCTTAAAGTAGTTAAATGCTCAGGCAATGGCTCTGGATTGTGGGCAAATTTTCCGTTAAGCTCATCATTAATAACTATCACCTCTTTTACACCGAGCTCTTTTAGCAATGCAGGAATATATATTGCGCCTGAACTATTAATGCCATCCACAATAATTTTTAGCTTTGCTTTTTTAATAGCCGCCCCATCAACCAACGGATAATTTAGAACTGCTGAAATGTGTTTTTGTAAATAAGAATTATTAAATGAATATTCACCGATTTTATCAACACTAGCGAAAGTAAAATCTTCTTTGTCTGCGATATCCAAAATCTTAGCGCCATCTTCTGAATTTAAAAACTCTCCCTCACTGTTCAGCAGCTTTAATGCATTCCATTCTTTTGGATTGTGGCTCGCGGTTAATATTATCCCTCCTGCTGCATTTTCTTCCTTCACCGCAATTTCAACAGTAGGTGTTGTTGTAATGCCAAGATCAATAACATTAAGGCCACAGGCGAGCAGTGTATTAGTGCAGAGATTACTAACCATCTCTCCGCTCATTCGCCCGTCCCTGCCTATTACGATACTTTTACTTCCTGATGAAGTTTGAGCCCAACTTGCATAAGCTGCCGTAAATTTTACGATATCCAAAGGGGAAAGATTGGTTCCCGGCTTACCTCCAATTGTTCCTCTTATACCGGAAATACTTTTTATGAGTGCCACTATTTTGTTTTATTTATAAGGCTGCAAATTAAATAAAAACTAATAGATCAAATTGCCCATCCTTAAAAGCGGGCGCATTTCAATGTTGCCAGTATTGACAACCTTCCGGATGCCACTTCAACTTAAAATTTCTTTTCTGAGGCTGCACCCTCTGGAGGATGGTCGCATGAAAACATATCTGCTGCATTGAATAGTAACTAATACAATAACCAATTACATTTGCGTAACAACTTTCTAAGTATGACAGATTCGAAGCCATGGTTCAAGGATTGGTTTAATTCGCCGTATTATCACCAGTTATATTTTAAGAGGGACGAAGCTGAAGCTGCGGCATTCATCAATAAACTTATTGATTATATAAAACCGGCTACTGGCTCATCAATGCTCGATATTGCTTGCGGAAAAGGCCGCCATTCACGCCTTCTTGCATCCAAAGGATTTAATGTAACAGGCATCGACCTCTCTCCGGATAGTATTAAAGAAGCAAAAAAATATGAATCTGAAAACTTGGAGTTTTTTGTGCATGACATGCGGCTTCCTTTTTGGATAAATTATTTTAACTATGCGTTTAATTTCTTTACAAGCTTTGGCTATTTTAATACAAGAAGAGAACATGATAATTCCATCAGGACCATTGCACAATCAATAAAGCCAGGTGGGATTTTCGTAATAGATTACCTCAATGTTCATTATGCTGAAGATCATCTTGTACATAAATCAGAAATAGAGATTGAAGGAGTAAATTATTTTATAACCAAATGGTTTGACGAAACACATTTTTATAAAAAGATTGTTGTTGAAGATGATGCTCTTAATAAGCCTATTGAACATCTTGAAAAAGTTGCTAAATTTTCTCTCGGTGATTTTACCGATATGCTTGCATACCATAAATTACAGATACAGGAAGTCTTCGGAGATTATAACTTCAACGAATATCATGTAAAAAATTCCCCGCGTATGGTAATCATTGCGAAAAAGCTTCCCTAACTTCCTGAGAAATAATCGGGACAAAACTCTCAAGGAAAGGGACTTTCTTAAATGATTAAGGGTAGATTTTTGTAACGTAACTGTTTTATAAATTTCTCGGGCTTAGAAATTAAATTTTCTTACCAGCTCACTTCTTATTGTTTACCAGCATCCACTTTGCCGTCTCATACATTGCAGAGGTGAGTTCACTTAAATTTTGTTTTACAGAATCTTTTTGTGCTTTCGTAAGTGATAAAACTTTTGACCGCATTGGCATTAATTCTTCTTTATTTATACGCAGATTTTTTACATAATAATAGTCATTGGTAACTACGCCGATATTTCCTTCATCGTGATGGATAATGAATGCCGCATCTATTTTATTTTTTGTATTAAGAAGATCCCTGCCAAGAGTTGTATTGGTATATGGCTGATGCAACATGCCGGCAAGCGTAGGCAAAACATCAATTTGAGAAACTACTTCATTCCTTATTTGCGGATTAATTAATTCGGGGGCATAAAAAAGCATGGGCACATGTTCATCTGTAAGTTGCCCGGCTGCCCAGGCTTGCGGATACATCGCCGATGATTCGCCTTCAACACCATGATCGCCAACAAAAACAAAAATCGTATTGTTAAACCAGCTTTGTCTTTTTGCTTCTTCAATTAATTTTTTGAAACAATAATCTGTGTAACAGAATGATTGAAATTCTTTTAGTGATTCAAATCCATATTTCATCAGGGTATCTTCATTCACAATCCTTTTTACAAAGTCAGAATCTTCCAGCGGGATAGTGTAAGGGCGATGATTATCGGCAGTTTGTATTACGGCAAAAAATGGCTTTTTCTCTTTTGAGAATACATTTTCTGCTTCGAGAAAAAGATTTTTATCACTGATGCCCCATACATTCAACAGTGCAGATTTATAAGAACCTTCCTGGTAAATATGTACATCATCAATATTTTTAACGAGCCCTTCAAAATTATTAAAGTCACCACTTCCGCCTAAAAAATAATATTTATTATAATCTTCAAAATCATTAATTATTGTATGCTGGTGAATTGCCTCAGGATTGCGGGTTGAAAATTTTGATAACTGAACATCGGGTGTTCCCGTAAGCACCGCAAATACGCCGCGGGCTGTTCCAAAAGTAGGGGTGAAGCATCGGTTAAAAAATAAGCCATTATCACACATTGTTTTGAAATAAGGAGTAGCATCAAGAGGATTACTGCTCATGCTACTTTTATACATGCTAAAACTTTCCGCTATTACCAGAATTATATTTGGCCTGCTTTCCAGGGATTTGCTGTTTGGCAGCATTTCCCTTTTGTAAGGCTTGTCTGCAATGCGTGAAGAATCAAGCTGAAGAAATTTTGCAATTACGGGATAATAAACTTTTGCTTTTTGTTCATCAAAAGACGGGCTGCGGAATTGCAGTGTTGAGAAAAAATTTTGCAGCGGATTTAACGCAACATAAGATTTAAAATTATCATTCAGTTCAAAAGCATCTTTCCATTTTAATGGATGAAATGAAAATACACCATAAAGGCACCAGCATAAAAAAATGATCATACCAGCGTACCATTTTTTTTTATAAATAGCATTTTCTTTTATATTTCTTTTTAA
>DASYOM010000105.1:0-13695 GCA_036007765.1 Chitinophagaceae bacterium
CTTCTATACAATGCCTTATGTTCAAAATACATGACCGGATTGGGGTCATTAATCGCTGCAATCAATAAGCCTTTTGCATCGTATGGGTTAGATGGGTACACTACTTTTAATCCCGGTGTATGAACAAACCATGCTTCATTGCTTTGGCTGTGAAAAGGGCCCGCGCCTACCCCGGCACCGGTTGGCATACGAATAACAACGTCAGCATTTTGTTCCCAACGATAATGAATTTTTGCAAGATTATTTATGATCTGGTTAAAGCCCACAGTAACAAAATCGGCAAATTGCATTTCCATTACGCTTTTGAATCCTTCAAGGCTTAAGCCTAAGGCAGTACCTACAATTGCGCTTTCACACAATGGAGTATTGCGCACTCTTTCTTTTCCAAAATCATTTACAAAACCTTCGGTTATTTTAAATGCGCCACCATACTCTGCAATATCCTGGCCCATTAAAATAAGATTGGGATGCTGTTTCATTGATTGACGTAGTCCCTGGGAAATAGCATCTATGAAACGAAGGCCATGGCCGCTATCCCCTGAAGGGGCACTAACAATTTGTTGAGAATCAGCATTCGCTATTAAATTATGTGTTTGCTTTGCATAAACATCATCTAATTCTTTATTGGAAATTTGCTTTCCATTTGCAGATTGGTTTTGTTTTCCGCCTTCAGGGGATAGGGGTATTATTATTTCCCTGATTTCTGTTCGTATATCCGCTATGGTTAGGTTGGTTAAAATTTCTTCTTCAATAAGAAAACGCTCATAATTTTTTATGGGGTCTTTTTTAAGCCATTGCTCAAACATTTCTTTGGGAACATACTTAGTGCCGCTTGCTTCTTCATGCCCACGCATACGAAAAGTCATACACTCAACCAGGTAAGGCTTTTGATTTTTTATACAATATTCTCTTACGCCTTTTATGGTTTCATAAACCGCTAATATATTGTTGCCATCAATTTGTATGCTTTCCATGCCATAACCGGGTGCTTTATCTGTTAAATTTTTACACCGGTATTGTTCACTTACAGGAGTGCTAAGGCCATAGCCATTATTTTCAATGACAAAAATTACGGGGAGATCCCATACAGATGCAACATTCAAAGCTTCGTGAAAGTCGCCCTCGCTGGTGCCGCCTTCTCCTGTAAAAGCGAGCGAAACTTTTTGCTCTTTTTTTAATTTATATGCAAGTGATACACCATCTGCTATAGCAAGCTGGGGACCAAGGTGAGATATCATTCCACAGATAAAATGTTCTTTACTTCCAAAATGAAAGCTCCTCTCCCTGCCTTTGCTATAGCCATCTTCATCGCCCTGCCATTGCTTCATTAATTTTTGTAATGGCATATTTCGTGAGGTAAAAACGCCGAGATTCCTATGCAAGGGCATTATCCATTCATCGGGTTGTAAAGCATACGTTGCACCGACTGAAATGGCCTCCTGGCCAATACCGCTGAACCATTTAGATATCCTACCCTGGCGCAACAAAAGCAGCATTTTTTCTTCGATCATCCTGGGAAGAAGAAGCTTTTTGTATAACTCAATTAATGTTTCTTCGGGTAAACTATTCCTGTTGAATTGCATCATACAAATTTCAACTTTTCAGTTGTAAATAAAAAAGATGAAAGAAATTATGATCACTTGAATTTTTTTTCGGCATTCGCCAGAGCAGAAGAAATAATAGATAATAACAATCCGAAAATAAAAGCCCACAAAAAACCTTCAATATAGATGCCTGACACAAACTTACCGGCCAGAAGTATCA
Organism: Chitinophagaceae bacterium; assembly: GCA_036007765.1. Lineage (GTDB taxonomy): Bacteria > Bacteroidota > Bacteroidia > Chitinophagales > Chitinophagaceae > Ginsengibacter. The sequence continues at coordinate 1,765 of DASYOM010000105.1, forward strand.
TTAAGACATTTATTACCAAAATAAAAATACCAAGTGTAAGGATGGTAATAGGTAATGTAAGTATTATCAACAGTGGTTTTACTATAGCATTTAATAAGGCTAAAACAAAAGCGAAGACCAAAGCTGTAACGAAAGAGCTAATCTTTATATGCGGCGTTAAGATCATTGAAAGGCCGTAAGCTACGGCTGCAGTTATAAGAAGTCGTATGATAAATTTCATATAAGAACTTTGATGAAAGCTACTTTAAATTACTACCAACTCAAAAAATTCTTCAGGCAATAAATATTTGTTAGCAAGCTCTGTTATTTCTTTTGCCGAAATATTTTTAATCGTATTTATATATTCATAAAAGAAATTTACATCAAGATCATTTATAATAAGATTTTTCCACCGTGCAATCACCTGGAAAGGGCCATCTATATCACCAAGGTTTATGCCCATCATATAATTCTTTACTAGCAGCAGTTCTTCGTCATCAACAGGCTCTTCTTTCAACATTTTCATTTCTTTATATACTTCTTCCACTGTTGCTTTGCACACATCTTTACCGGCTTCGGTACTTATAACCCATGCACTTTGCTTAACATGATTTTCAAGAAAACTGTGTATACCATAAGTGTAGCCCTTTTCTTCCCGTATATTACTCATAAGCCTTGAGCCAAAAAAACCTCCAAATAAAACATTCACAACCATGGCTTTTTTAAAATCAGGATGATGCCTCCCCGGAAAAGGTCGTGCTATACGGATAGCGCCCTGTACACCCTTTGGATCATTAATTATTTTTGTTTTTTTATCTGATGCCGTTTCAGTTTTATGCATGATCGCAGGTAACTTTTCATTTAATCTAAGATCCCCGAAATGCTGGTTAAGCTGCGATTGAAAATCAGGGGGCAGCTTTCCCGCTCCAAAAATCATGCACTTTGCATTTAAATAAAAATTATTAAAAAACTCCACGAGGTCGTGCCGTTCTATAGCTTGTATATCTATAACACTGGAAACCCTTCCGTAAGGATGCAGAGCTCCATACAAATACTGATCAATTAACCTGTTTGCAACAAAGTCACATTTCTGCAGATTAACCGCCAGCTTTTGTATGCTGTTTTGTTGAAAGATCTCTAACTCTTGTTGAGGGAAAACCGAGTCAGTAATGATGCTTCTTATTAGCGGCAGAACTTCTCTAAGATGTTTTGAAAGGCAATGCAAGGTGATTGTTGACGTCTCATTCTGGCAACTGCGGCTTAAAAAAGCACCATAATATTCAAAATGCTCATTAATTTCCAAAGCGGTTTTTTCAGAAGTTCCGTTTTTAATAAGATGATTTGTAGCGGCGGCGACAAGATTTTTATTTTCAAAAGAATTGCCTGCAGCAAAAACAAATTCCAGCATAACCACTTCCTCTGTGCCATCATTTATATAGTATACAGGAGCCCCATTTTTAAGTATAAATTTTTCGCATGGCTTCAGCAAAAGGTTAAATTCTATCGCATCTTTTATTGGAGGAGGGATGGTTCTGTTTAGCATTTCTAAAATTAATGGCTTCAATTTATTGATTGTTTATTTATGGATTAGTACTGAGAAAATATTTTAATTTTCTGAACAATAATAAAGTGTATTGCTATTGCTTTCAGCAAAAATATTCCGGCATTCTTCCCGTATGTCATCAACTGTTACTGACTGGTATTTTTCTAATTCGGTATTCATTAAATCGGCATCGCCAAGCAACTCATAAGTTGCAAGGCTATTGGCGCGGTTCATAACACTTATATCTTCAAAAGCAATCATGCTTTCTGTTTTATTTTTGACTTTTTCTAATTCGGTTTTCTTTACCAACTCATTTTTCATTTTATCCAGTTCTGCTTCTATGGCTTTCTCTGCCATAATCATATCTGTTCCTTTAACGAGTTTCCCATCAATGTAAAGTAAGCCAGCATCAATACTGCCAAAGTGCGAGCAAACAATACTGCTGAAAAGTTGCTGCTCTTTTACAAGGCTTTGAAATAGTCTTGAAGATGCTCCATTACCAATAATTTCGGAGAGGAGATCAGTAGTATAATATTTTTTATCAAGTCTTGATGCCATGTGCCATGTTTTGTACAAAGCATCCAATGGCACACTGGCTTTTACTTCCCGCCTGCGTGCCTCAGTTTGCTTCGGTTCTTTGGGTATGTTTCGTATATATTTTTCACCCGGTGAAATATCACCAAACCATTTTTCAGCCAGGCTTTTTACCTGTTCAATAGTAACGTTGCCCGCAACCGTTAGTATGGCATTTGTGGGGGTATAATGTTTAAAAAAGAATTTTTTTACATCCTGTAACTGCGCATTTTCAACATGGCTTAACTGCCGGCCAATAGTCATCCATTTATAAGGATGTGCTTTGTATGCTAACTCCCGCATTTTGTGCCATGCATCGCCATAAGGCTTATTGATATAATGCTCTTTAAATTCTTCGCAAACAACTTTTCGCTGCACTTCAAGAGAATTTTCGTCAAAAGCCAGCGATAGCATACGATCACTTTCAAGCCAGAAAGCCGTTTCAAGATTTTCAGCTGGAAGCTGGATATAATAGTTGGTGAGATCGTTGGTAGTATATGCGTTATTATCTCCGCCTGCCATTTGCAACTGCTCATCATACGATGGAATGTTTATACTTCCTCCAAACATCAAATGCTCAAAGAGATGTGCAAATCCAGTCATTTCCGGATCCTCATCTCTTGCCCCAACATCATACATAACATCGAGAACAGCCATTGGCGTACTCTTATCAATATGTACGATTACACGAAGGCCATTACTTAAAACAAATCTTTCAAAATTGATCATGGGAGCAAATTTGAGGCAAAGCAATTCATTTTCCCAAAAAAGAATTAGAAAGTATTTCTAAAATATGCGGCCAACTTTAAAAGAAAGTAACATAGGATGGCCATCCCTGGAAATAAGGAGGGTAATTTTATTGCCTACATCCTGCATGAGATTTCTATATTTATCAATACTATTGCTGAAGTTAGAATTTACCGCAGTTATAATATCGCCTTTTTTAAGCCCTCCTCTTTCTGCCGGAGAGCCTTCAATCACATCATCTGCTATAATTTCCCCATCAATAAAGTACATATTCATTCCTGTATAAGAGTAATCAAATTCATCATTAAAATGGCCGTTCGGGGTTAAGTGGATTTCTCTCTTTGGATAGTTAAGAATTATATTAAAGCGGCGCAATATATCATTTCCAATCAGGCCTCCCAGGAAGGGGTAAGACGTCGCATTGAACTCATCATCCAAAATGTTTGTCGGGACTTTCCTGAATCTGTACGGGCCTATCTGCACCTGCTTGACTATAGTGAGCAACATCTCTTTTTTTCCACCAAGCCCCTGTACCTGTACCGAAATGGGCCTCCTTCTTTTTTTTAGTATGGAGCTATCCTCTTCAAATTGTTTGCTCATAAGAAAACAAAGACCAGCTCCGGTATCAATATAAAAATTAGCGTTTACCTTTCTTTCATCCCGTATCGTTAATGGCTGTATGGGCAGGGCTGTAAAAAGTGGATGCAATAAAACACCTGTTTTGGGATAATTAATTTTACCGGGTTCATATACTTCCATCTTCAGGCTGTCATAATTTATCTTTACAATGTATTTGCTGAAAAAACTATACCCTATAATCCCATCAATTTTCTCCCCATAAACACTGCTTAATATGTCATAATCGTTTATGTAAAAATCAAGGCTATCCAGCACAAGGCCAGGGAAAATAAGCGTGTTATTTTTTGAAACATCAACTTCTCTTATTCCGGCAATGCCGTTGATTGTTCTTCCTGAAGGAACATGTGGAATTTTAAATTCTTTGGTGGTGGAAGAATCAAGTGAAATGGCTCCACTGCCAGTATCCAAAATAAAATTAAGAGGCTCAGGGATTTTGTTAAACCTTGCCTGTACCAAAACCACGCCACCACTTAACTGCCTGTAAGAAAACTTTGTGATCAGCCTGGCACTTTTTTCAACATTTTTTTCCTGGCCGTAAGAAGGTAGGAAGGTAACAGTGAATATTATGTAAAATAAACATCGAATCATATACAATGCTGAAATTTAAGTGATATGACTGTATTTTTGTACAGGATTTTACAAACGGCAAAATGTTTTTGAAAGTAAAATAGAAATTTGATTATGAATATCTCCCAGCTTTTTAAAAAAGCGCTTCGAATGAAATTCCTTTCAGTTGAAGAAGGCATGTTTTTATTTAATAATGCTGCTTTAGCTGAATTAATGCTTGTTGCAGATGAATTGCGCAAAAAGCAGGTACCATATAATAAAGTAACATGGATAATTGATAGAAACGTCAACACAACAAATGTATGTATTGCAAATTGCAAATTCTGTAATTTCTATAGAATTCCCGGGCATGCGGAAGCCTACGTTACTGATATCGAAACTTACAAAAGAAAAATTGATGAAACTTTTCGTTACGGTGGTGAGCAATTGCTTCTGCAAGGTGGCCACCACCCTGGCCTTGGGCTTTCTTATTATACTGAATTGTTTAAAGAACTAAAGAAATTATATCCTTCTTTAAAATTGCATGCCCTTGGCCCGCCGGAAGTCGCACACATAACCAAGCTTGAAAAGTCTACTCATCGGGAAGTACTAATTGCGCTTAAAGAAGCGGGAATGGATTCTTTACCAGGGCCGGGAGCAGAGATACTAACAGACAGGGTTAGGCGATTAATAAGCAAAGGAAAATGCGGTACGCAGGAATGGCTCGATATTATGACCGAAGCACATAAGCTTAACATTACCACTTCAGCAACCATGATGTTCGGGCACGTCGAAACAATACAGGAAAGATTTGAGCACCTCGCTAAAATAAGAGAAGTGCAGGCAAAAAAACCTGGGGGTACGAAAGGCTTTATTGCTTTTATCCCCTGGACTTTCCAGGATGTTGACACACTGCTCGCAAAAATAAGAGGCGTTCATAACCTTACCACACCTGAAGAATACATTCGGATGATTGCAATGAGCCGATTAATGCTGCCCAATATTAAAAACATACAGGCAAGCTGGTTAACTGTGGGAAAAAAGGTTGCGCAACTTTGCTTACATGCCGGAGCAAACGATTTTGGAAGCATCATGATTGAGGAAAATGTAGTAAGTGCTGCAGGTGCCCCACATCGCTTTACCAGTAAAGGGATACAGGATGCTATACGGGAAGCGGGCTTTGAGCCACAATTACGCAACCAGCAATATGAATTCAGAAATATTCCAGAAGTTATGGAAGAACAGGTTATCGATTATTGACCCAACGAATTATTAATATTTTTCTATGGTAATTTAATACAAAATCTATTTCGGGGTTCATAATGCCGGTTTTTTTAATGATGCAACTAATGTTTCGTTATTAATAACAATCCTCTTTCCTTTTATTTTGAGCTTTAGTTGTTCTAATCAAAATTTACAAAATGAAGAAATTATTTATTGCGTTAACCCTATGTCTTAATCTTTTCAAAGCCAGTGCCGATGAAGGAATGTGGCTGCCGATGTTACTTGGTCAACAGGTATATAACGATATGGTGAAGCATGGCTTGAAGCTTACCAGGGAACAACTCTATAGCATTAATAAGCCTTCCATAAAAGATGCGGTTATTCTTTTCGGTACTGGTTGCACCGGCGAAATAGTAAGCAACCAGGGATTAATATTTACCAATCATCATTGTGGCTATGGCGTTATTGCCGGGTCGAGCACTGTTGAGCATAACTATCTGAAAGATGGATTTTATGCTTATACAAAAGAACAGGAAATCAAATCAGACCTTACCGTAACTTTTCTGGAAAGAATTGAAGATGTAACCGTACAGGTAGAGAATGCTTTGAAAGGATTAAACTATGCTGACAAAGCAAAAAAAACTGCTGATGTTTACCAAGAGATTACAGATAAAGTTGCAGATACAGCTAACTCCGTCTTCGGGAAAATTTACAGCATGTTCAAGGGCAATCAGTACATCATGTACGTTTACAAAATTTATAAAGATATACGTCTAGTGGGTGCTCCGCCTGAAAGTGTAGGAAAGTTTGGTGGCGATACTGATAACTGGGAGTGGCCGCGCCATACCGGTGATTATTCTATCTTCCGTGTATACACTTCCAAAGCCGGAAAGCCCGCAAAATATAGCGCTGATAATATTCCGATGAAACCAAAATGGTTTCTTCCCGTGTCTTTGAAAGGTTATAAAGATGGTGATTATTCTATGATCTATGGCTACCCGGGCGGTACTAACCGTTATGAAACTTCTTTTGGAATTAATCTTAAAAATAAAATTGATAACCCTTCTCTTGTTGGCCTGCGTGATGTGCGCCTCAAAGCAATGCATGCAGAAATGATTAAATATCCTGCAGTTAAATTGAAACTAGCCTCAAGCTATGCTGGCATAGCTAACTATTGGAAGTTTTATGATGGAGAAACAAAGCAACTTGAAAAATACCACGTATTTGAGGCAAAGCAAAAGATTGAAGCAAATTTTGCTACCTGGGCAGGCGATAAAAATGATTATAAAGATGTATTAAGTGATTACCAAAAAAATTATGAAGCGTGGAAGCCATATGCTAAACAGCGGGTTTATATATTTGAGGGTATACTTGGATCACCTTTAGCTGCTTACGCCTCCTCATTAATAGACCTTGAGCGGTCGTTAGTAGAAACAGGGAAGACACAGGCTGATCTAAAAAAAGCTTTGGTTGCTGCTGATCAATCAAGGAAAAAATTTATTGCCGGTGAAGACCAGCCAAGCGATAGAAAAATAATGGCGGCAACTGCAATGATGTATTATACTGATATTGACAGGAACCAGCGCCCTATAGATTTTTACCAGAATATTAAAGAAAAATTCGGGCCTTTAACAGATGATGCTACTTTTAAAGCCTGGGCCAATTTTGTTTTTGATAATACGATAATACTTGATTCGTTAAAGTGGGCTGCTTTCATGACAAATCCCGATGCTAATATCTTACAGGGTGATCCTGCCTTTGCTTATGCTACAGCATTTGTAAAAAATTACACACTTAAATACAGCAAACTGTATAGCGATTTTGTAAACAAGAATAATGAGCTTGGCAGGCTTTACCTGAAAGGCATTATGGAAAAGAACCCCGATGTTGTAAAAAAAATGTATCCTGATGCCAACCTTAGCATGCGTGTAAGTTATGGTAATGTAAAAAGCTATAATCCCCGTTATGGTGTGCATTATGATTATATAACTACCAGCAAAGGAATCCTTGAAAAATACATTCCTGATGATTACGAGTTTGATCTTCCTGCCAGGGAAATAGAGCTATTGAAAAAGCGCGACTTTGGGGAATATATTGACAAAGCGAGGAACGATCTGGTAATAGACTTTATTACAACTAATGATATCACGGGAGGAAATTCAGGTTCACCTGTTATGGATGGGAATGGAAATTTAATAGGCCTCGCCTTTGATGGGAACTACGAGGCTTTAAGCCACAAAATTCAATTTGATAAAGACCTCAACAGAACGATTTGTGTTGATGTTCGCTATGTGCTTTGGTGCATTGATAAAATGGGCGGTGCGAAAAATATTATTGATGAATTGAAATTGATTCGATAAATTTTGTAGAGGTGTCACGCCATTTGAATAGCCAGGCAATTGATTGCGCTATCAAAAAAGTAAAGTAATTTTTTAACCTCTTCCCGGTAAAATTCAAAAGAATATTTTTGAAATGGCTTTTCAAAACTTTACTCCTGAACAGGCAATTCCTAAAATAAAACAGTATTGTGCTTACCAGGAACGATGCCATATTGAAGTGCGTGAGAAACTATATTCTTATGGGTTGTACAAGAAAGAAGTTGAATCGATTATTTCTTTGCTTATTGAAGAAAATTTTCTTAATGAAGAACGCTTTGCAATAATGTATGCTAGCGGTAAATTTCGCATGAACCATTGGGGGAAAGTTAAAATAAAACAGGCGCTAAAATTTAAGCAGGTAACTGATTATTGTATAAAAAAGGCATTGAAAGAAATTGATGAAACATCTTATCAAAAAACTTTTCAAAAACTTGCAGAACAAAAATTGAAGGCACTTAAAAGCGAGAGAAATATTTTTGCAAAGAAGAGAAAGCTTCAGGATTATTTATTGCAGAAAGGGTATGAAAGTGGATTGGTGAGGGAAGAGGTTGGGAGGATTGGGAAGAAACTGAATAATTGATATGAATTCATAAAATTTGGATTTATTTGGATAAAGGCTTTAATAATAACTTTACATCATGTCGTCTCTTACAATAACACTTATTCAAACCAATCTTCACTGGGAAAACAAAAAAGAAAACCTTGCAATGCTTTCTGAAAAGATTAATAATATCCGGGAAAAAACGGAATTGGTTGTATTACCTGAAATGTTCACCACCGGCTTCAGTATGAAGCCGCAAATACTTGCGGAGAAAATGGATGGTGAAACAATTGATTGGATGAAAAAGATTTCTTCTGAAAAAAAAATAATTCTTACCGGAAGCATTATTATTGAAGAGGATAATAAATTTTATAACCGGCTGGTGTGGATGCTTCCAAATGGAGAATATGGCATTTACGATAAGCGGCATCTGTTTGCTTACGGTGATGAGCACACGCATTATACAGCAGGCAATAAAAGGTTAATTGCTTCAGTAAAAGGCTGGAGAATTAATTTACAAGTTTGTTACGATCTAAGGTTCCCTGTTTGGGCGAGGCAATCTCCGCCTTCCTTTGAAGAAGGGCCGGGGGCGAAGGCCGGGCACGAATATGATCTCTTAATTTTTGTTGCTAACTGGCCGAATAAAAGAAGCCTCGCCTGGAAAACATTACTGCAGGCAAGAGCAATAGAAAATCAATGTTACGCAATTGGGGTGAACAGGGTAGGTGAAGATGATAATGATATCAATTATTCAGGCGACAGTATGATCATTGATCCGCTCGGAGAAATATTATATCAAAAAACAAATGATGAAGATGTCTTTACCTACACTTTAGAAAAAGAAAAACTAATTGAAGTGAGAGATAAATTTCCTTTTATGAAAGACTCCGATTCTTTTATTATAAATTCCTGATGAATGATTGCAAACTATTGTGCTGACAAAATTTTTACCGGAAGTGAATGGCTTGCAGATACGGCTGTACTATGCGAGAATGGATTGGTTAAAGATTTGATGCCCATCGAAAATTTACCACACGATATGGAGGTTGTAAACAGGTTCCAAGCTATCGCACCTGCTCTTATAGATATACAAATTTATGGCGCTACTTCAAAATTATTCTCAATATATCCTACTCCGGATACACTTCAGAAAATGAATGATTATTGCCGGCGCGGTGGGGCTGCTTATTTTTTACCAACTATTTCGACCAACACAATTGATATTTTTAAAAAAGGTATTGACGCGATAAAAGAATATTGGGATAATGAAGGAAAAGGTGTCATCGGATTACATATTGAAGGACCATGGATCAATAAAATAAAACGCGGAGCCCATTTGGAAAATCTTATTCATAATCCTACTATTGAAGAAGTGAAACCTTTATTAGAATATGGAAAAGGCGTTATCAAAATAATTACGCTGGCTCCTGAAGTTTGCAGTAAACCAGTAATTGATCTTATCAAAAGTTATGGAGTTATTATTTCAGCAGGCCATAGTAATGCGACTTATTCGGAATCTATGAATGCATTTGATAACGGAATAAATGTCGCCACACATTTATTTAATGCCATGACGGCACTGCATCATCGTGAACCCGGTTTTGCCGCCGCAATCATGATGCATCCTTCTGTAATGGTAAGTGTAGTCCCTGATGGATTACATGTTGATTTTACAATGATAAAACTGGCAAAGAAATTAATGGGCGAGCGGCTCTTTATTATAACCGATGCAGTAACTGAAACAAATGAAGGCCCTTATCAGCACACATTTGATGGTGACAAATATGTTACAGGAAGTATACTTAGCGGCTCTGCTTTAACGATGATACGGGGCGTAAAAAACTGTGTTGACAAATGCGATATTCCTTTTGACGAAGCGCTAAGAATGGCAAGCCTTTATCCTGCTAAAGTGCTTGGCCTTGATAATAAAATCGGAAGAATTGAAAAGGGATTTAATGCTGATCTTGTAATGCTTAATGAACAAATGGAAGTTCTACATTGTTCAGGAGATTTTGTGCCAGGCCATTTACACGATGGTTCTAACACTAACAATTAATTTTTAATTTTCAGATCCTTCTCTGCAATCATTTCTCTTACAGTTTCCATTTTTGTATCAACCTGCCCAATCACATCTTTCACATTAGGCCCTACATATATGTCAGGAATAACACCGGTTCCTTTCACCGCAATATGATGGTATTGTACCAGCCTGAAAAAGGGTATCCTGACATGAAGCTTAGTCTTCGGTAAAATAATATCAGGTATCATAATTCCGGAGTTACCATACCAGCCCCCGCCAGTCTGTTCTCCCACAAGCGTCACATTATCCTGCCCTTTAACTGCATTGCAGAATAATGAGGATGCTGAAAAAGTTAATCCATTAGTAAGGACATATAATTGTCCCTCAAAATGATTACTGCGTTTAGGCATAAACGTATGCCTCTCCCAAAATCCGAAATGATATTTTCCATCCTTTTTTTTATGCGTCACAAACAACAAACCCAGGTTATTAAAAAACCCTGAAGTAATGTGGCTTGTATAAGGCCTGAAACTTTTACTCATGGCATAGGCGGTATCCGCTACTTTGAATGGAGCATTACGTAAAAATTTTGTGAGCAGCACATAATTGTCTATATCCCCGCCTCCATTTGCCCTTATGTCGATAATTAAATTTTGAATCTTTTCTTCCTTCAGGCGCCTGAACGAGCTTTTAAAAAAATGATGAAGATGTGCTTTTGAAAAACTATTTATCGTCATTATCGCAGTAGATGTATCAATTTGCAATGAACGTATGTTTGCAAGCCTTTCTCTCCTCGTGAATTTCTTTTCCTTTATACCCGGAATATTCTTTTTTCGTTTGCCCAGGCTGTCAGCAGGTGGTACAAAAAAAGGAAGTGTTATATTTTTTTCAACACCGGTGCTATCTACATATCCAACATTATATGTCTTATATAATCCAAAAATATTGCGATGAAAATATGGAAAGCTTGCGCTAAGGCGTATGTAATTCACATTATCGGAGTACCCGTCTTCAACCATAAAATCAAACATCCTGCTTACCATATCAGTACCTTTTAATCCATTAATCGAAGTAATAATCGTTCCTCTTTTTATTAAGGAATCTTTCCGGTTTAAATTATTTACCACAACCATTGTATCTGACCATATTTTTAAATTAAGTGGAAAAGAGGGTATGCGCTTATTTTTTATGAAATTATTCCATCCCCTGCTCATGCTGAAACTGGTATGGCCACAGTGAATCGTTGCTGTAAGGGGCGCAATTATTTTCCAGCCAAATTGCAGCTCTGTCATTGAATCATTAATTGCCTTGTATCCCTCATCAAAAAAATAATCCATGCTGTCTTTAGGCGTGTACCAATAAAGGGATGGATGTTTCTTTTCCAGGACATTTCTTAAAAAAGTATAATCTTCTCTGAGTGTTTCTCCCGAATATTTTTTATTAGGATTATAGTTTTTTGAAACCGAGCAGGAAAAAAGAAGTGGAAAAATAAACAGGAATAAAAGAAGCCTCATGGTTTACAAAAATCTTAATAAAAATCTATAACGGAAGGGTATAATTTAAATTGGAAAAGAGGTTAATAAATAAATATAGTAGCTAAAATGCATTCCATCCCTGGGCTGTAAGCCTGTGTTCACTGCCACCTTTGGTAATTATTTTTGAGCCTTCATTCTTATCACTAATGTAGCCGACTACACTTATTTCTCCGTTAGTAGTGATCTTATCATAATCGCCCTGGGCA
>DASYOM010000106.1:0-17366 GCA_036007765.1 Chitinophagaceae bacterium
GATGTTCATCATTCTTTTAAAATTCATTGCAGCTGCTGCAAGCATAACATTGATATCATCTCCTGCAATTCCACCATAAAAGTTACGGCCCAGGCGGTGATCTTGTTTCAGATGACCAATTTTTGGTTCAATGGCAGCTCTTCGCTTAAATCCCTTTCTTAGTTTTTGTTTTTCGTAAGGTGTTCTGTTTTTACCAGCTCCATCAGGCAATGTAATGGTCGTGCCTAAGACTTCGAAAAAAGCAGCGAAAGAAATTTCTTAAAATCATATCTTTATGTACTTTATAGCCCGATCGTATAATGGTAGTACCTCAGATTCTGATTCTGATTGTCCTGGTTCGAATCCGGGTCGGGTGACAAAAAATTCATTCTCTTGTTGGATTATCAGGTTCTATGTTGTAAAACAACAAAAGTCTTTTGAAACAGCCAACAAAATTTGCATTACACAAAAATAATTGGTACCAGATCAAATGCCCTTTGTAATATCTAAAAAGTGATTTGTATATAGAAAAGCATTTTCGAAATATCTAAGGCAAGGGCTAAAAAATTTACAAAGCGCCGGCTATATTTATGGAATAAAAAAGCTGCGCCGAATTTAGAGCAGGTTATCCTATTTTAACATTTTCATACCTCGCTAAAGTATCAATCCCTTTTTCAGTAATATACACTTGAAGAGTACTTTTACCTTGAAACATTACCATCCTCGTATTTATTAAACCCCTCCGGAAAAGGCCGCCCATTGATCCTTTAAAATCAGAATCTGTAATTATTCTATCTCCGTTTGGAGCTGATAATTCTATGGCTCTCGCGCTTTGCAATTGAACGATCATTTTTTTTGTGATTGGCTTTAATAAATCATGCATTGCCATAAAGTTTAAAGTGGGATTATGAGGTTATCACCTCACTACTACAGCTATAACAACAATAATTATATTATGTTCGTAATCTCCTGACTAAATTTTTCATTATTTATTGCCGTTTTTAATTTTTATAAAAGGCGGAGTTTACACCTGGGATTTAATAAGTCAGACTTATTCTTCAAAGAAGCCAGGCCAGTTACTTTTAAAAGATGAAATATTACTGTAGTCAAGTTTACTCCGTCTTACAATCAGAATATTGCAGTCAAGATACCTGCCAAATACTAAATTAGAATACGAGTGGCAAAAATAATTCCCCGATTATTAGAATATACAAATGTTATAATTATGTGATAACTATTTTTCATTTGGGTAATGGTTAATATGCAAAAAGTGAAATAAGCTTTTCTTTTTTATCATATAGCTAAGATGAGATTCCATTTGGTATAACAAGCTCAACTTCCGCAACTGGGCTAAAGAGGAAAAGTTTGCCGGTGAGATTTTCTGTGCATAGAAATCTCTTTCTTATTTTATTTCCTTTGATAAATGTTTTTCCACCCTTTACTCTGAAGATGCTGTTTGACGGAAGGTCCTCTACCAGGTAAATGCCGGGTTTATTTGTATCATATTTTCTTAGAATTCTTAGCAACGCATCTTCAGCACAGGAACTTGCGGCAGGATTCTTCAGGCTTTTTATAAGTTCTCTTTCAATATCCCCTGGAAATATTTTTTTTGAAATGAACCCGGCCAGTATTTGTCCAAATTCTTTTTTCCACTCTATACCATGCGGCTGAATGCGGTTGCTATATTTTTCATAAGCAATCATGTGGCCAAGCTCATGCAATAAAGTTATAAGGAAAGAATATTTATTGAGGTTGCCGTTTACACTTATCCTGTGATTTTTATTATGCAGCCTGTTTCGGTAATCACCAAGAATACTTTTTCTTTCGCGGGTTATCGTGAGGTGCACTTTAAATTCTGTAAGGTATTTTGCCACACCTTCAAATGAACCTTCAGGCAAATACGTACTCAATTGTTGAAGTGGAGATTCTTTCTTAGGCATCAGATTTTTTGCGGGCGATTTTCATTAACTGTTTTACTTCTACAGCGGTGTATAAAAAATATAAGCCCATACATGTAAATAAGGAAAGTTTGTTCACATTGCCGCCAGTTAAAAAAGCATAAATGAACACGGCAATTATAATTACAAACATCTTAATTAATAAAGAAGAATATATCCCCCTTATAAAAGCATTTGTATTAGCTGACCTCAGGCCGCGAACCTGGAAAAGAAAACCGGAAAAGCTTATTGTAAACAAAATTAGATTTCCGATCAGTAAAAAATTAATACTAAACCCATTTGATTCCAAAAAGGATTTTAAAATAAATACAATAGCCATTATTAGAACAAACAATAAAATGAGAGGCACAAATTTTTTAGGCATACTAACTTTATTTCTTCGCAGACGTTTCTTTTAGAATATTATACATAATGACGATGATAATTAAAAGAGGTAACAGCCAAACAAGCAAGGGGAAAGACAATTTCATCCATCCGTCGGCTTTCAGGCCTAAGAATACTCCTAATCCAATACCTACTAAAAACTGCATGGCCAATCCTGCATATCGCATTAATGGTTTATTATTTTCGTTACCTGAATTCATATTAAGGTATATTATCAGAATTTAATCCCTGCTCTTTTCTATATTTTTTAATTTTAGAGTTCCGGTATCTAAGGGCGTAACAGTTCCTTTCAAAACTTTTTCAATAGTGTTTATATACTGCTGTTTTTTTATGAGGCTTTGTTCTATTGAATCGGCTCTCACTTTAAGTATTTCATATTCTTTAGCCTTTTGCGCTTCTCCATAACCAGGTATATACAACTTAAGCGGGGTAAACATAATTAAAGCTACGGTAAGCCCAACCAAAACCACAAACGAGGTGCAAAGTGCAATATAAACACTTACCCTGTTTAGCTTAAAAGCAACTACTTCTTCAAAGGTGTCTTCGTTGAGCAGCACAAGCCGGTAGCGGTTTCTAAGGCGCTGTAAAGTTGTATTGCCTTGAGGCCAAGCCATAATATTTTTTTAGGTTGTTAAAAATACGTACCGTATTCATTAAAAGGTATAATAAGCTTAAAATAACCATATTTTTAAAATATTTTTGTGGAATAGAAGTTAAATAGAGATATTCTAATATTCCATACCAGTACTTCTGTAAAACTTTCAAAATTCATGAACAACCGGATTGTAAAAGCTATTTCCATTTTATTCTTTTCATTTCTATTTTTTCTCCCTGTTCATGCACAATTAGGCAAAATTACGATTGACCTCGAAAAAGATAAACCGGAAAAATTTAAAACCAAAACCCTCAAGTCGGAAAAAACGGGTGAAAAAAAATTTACACTTCCAAGGAGATTCATTCAAAATACAGTAAGTCATTATAATTATTTTTTTAATGCCAATAATAAGATAAACGAGGTTATTGAAAGAGCACGCCTTTCCAATAAGGATGACTATGCAAAGCTCCTTCCATTTTATGGATATTCACTTACAAATACCGCTGCCCAAAATAGTGAACTTGACTCCGTAATCTATAAAGCTACCGCGGGAATTTTATTACATGACCTCCGGAGCGATTGGGTTGACAATTTATATCTGCTTATAGGCAAAGCTTATTATCTGAGGCAGGATTTTGATTCAGCTTCGCAGACTTTTCAATTCATTAATTACAACCTTTACCCAAGAAAGAAAAAAGTTGATGATCAACTGATAGTTGGATCAAATGATAATGGCGCAACAAAAGCATTGAGCATTTCCAGTAAAGAAGATCGCAATATTATTGATAAGGCCTGGTCGAGGCCACCCAGCCGAAACGATGCATTAGTATGGCAAATAAGAACATTGATAGAAATGAAGGAGTATGGGGACGCCGCTGGCGTAATTAATACATTGCAGAACGATCCTGCTTTTCCGGGCCGCCTTGACCCGGCCCTCGAAGAAATGAGCGCTTATTGGTTTTACAATCAGCAGATGTATGATAGTGCGATAGTACATCTGGATAATTCTCTGCCCAATACTATTGACATGGCGGATAGGGCAAGGCGCGAATTCCTTCTGGCACAACTCAATGAGATAAACAAGAATCTTGATACTGCTTCAGATTATTACGATAAAGCGATACGGCATACTACTGATCCATTGATGGATATTTATGCAAATCTCAATAAGGCTAAAATGCTTAAAAGCAAAGACTCCGTAGAGATTGATAAAAGTATTGCCGTGTTATTACGCATGGCAAAAAAAGATAAATACGACCTCTACCGGGATATTATTTATTTCTCGGCCGCAGATCTTGCCATACAAAAGCCGGATACTGCAGCAGCTGTTTTTTATTTCAGGAAAAGTATTTTTTATAATGAATTAAATGTCTCTTATAAGAACAGGGCCTTCCTGAACCTGGCGGAGATAAGCTATAATAAAAGAGACTATAAAAATGCTTTTGCATATTACGATAGCCTTCAGACCGGAGATACTACACTTGGAGATCTTACCCAGATTCGGGACAGGAGAAATGCACTTGAAAAAATCGTCGAAAACCTTACCATAATTGAACGAGAAGATAGCCTTCAACTTATTGCAGCAATGTCTCCGGCGGACCGGGATGCCTTTATAAAAAAACTTTCAAAAAAATTAAAGAAAGATCGCGGTATTAAAGATACGGATGCTGACTACGCAAACTCTGCCGCCGATTTTTTTGATACAAAAAATGCTGCTCCCGATCTTTTTAATGTAATAGATACAAAAGGTGACTGGTATTTTTATAATGCGTCACTCAAATCGAAAGGCTATGCTGAATTTAAAAGAGTTTGGGGGAAACGATCAAATGTTGATAATTGGAGGCGCCTTTCGTCAGGAGACGGGCTGACAAAGATTGCAAACCCATCAATAAAAAATCTTAACGGAACTTCAGGTGATCCATTAGGGAACGGAGATCCTGACCAGGTCGCGAATATAGATGCTAATGGTAATCCTTTACCTGGAAATGAATCTCAGTTACCTGCAACACCCTACCAGAATGATGTAAGTGCGGAAGGGCTATTATATAACGTTCCACTTACAAAAGAATTGATGGATGTCTCTAAAAACAAAGTTTCAAAATCATTATTTCAATTGGGCAAAAATTATCAAAATCTCCTTGAGGATTATCCTGCGGCAATTGATGCATACCAGCAATCTTTACAACGTTTTCCTGATAGCCTTTATGCAGGTGAATTATACATGAACGTTTCTTATTGTTATAGAAAAACCGGAGACGTACAAAAAGCGGATTACTATAAAAATCTTGTTTTGAATAATTTTGGCAAGAGCAAATTTGCCCAATACATAATACATCCTGATGCATTAAATCCTACAAAAAAGGATACCGCTGCAACAAGACGTTACCAGGACATCTATAATTTATTTATTGAAGGCAATTTTGAAGAAGCCACCAAACAAAAACAAAAGGCCGACAGCGTGTACGGAGCAAATTACTGGAATCCCCAGTTACTCTATATTGAATCAATGTA
This sequence comes from Chitinophagaceae bacterium, assembly GCA_036007765.1. Classification (GTDB taxonomy): domain Bacteria; phylum Bacteroidota; class Bacteroidia; order Chitinophagales; family Chitinophagaceae; genus Ginsengibacter. The sequence continues at coordinate 5,428 of DASYOM010000106.1, forward strand.
TTATATACACCAGCGGCAGGATTCAGTGGCAACAGGCATTTTAAACCAGATCATTAATCAATACCCTGGTTCAGCATTAAAAGAGAAAGCTGCAACAATGATCGATGTTCTGCAAAGAAGATCTTCTATTGAGGGTTATTTATCCAATCTTACCATTGAAAGAGCAAAAGAAGATTCGCAGATAGTTGTATATGATTCTGCAATGATAAGCAAAGGTGTTTTTCCAGCGATAAAAAATGAAAAAGTTAAGACAAAGGAACAATTGGTAACCGCAGAAAAAGCAGTACTAAACCCCGAGAAAAAGCTTCTACCCCCGGTTAGCAATGGTACATTTACATTCGACCCTCTTACGCCCCAATATGTCGTAATGTTGCTTAATAAGGTTGACCCGGTTTATGGCAATGAAGCCAAAAATGCGTTTGTAAGATACAGTCGTGAAAAATTTCGGTTGCTGAATCTCGAGATTACAAAAGATACGCTTGATACGGAAAGAACACTATTAGTGTTTACTCAATTTGAAAACGCTGACGCTGCGATTAGCTTCATGGATAAAATAAAAAAAGATGCACCTTCAGAAGTTTCCTGGTTGCCTGCGGATAAATATTCATTTTATATAATTTCCAGCACGAATCTTGACCTATTAAAGGGAAATAAAAATCTTGCGAATTACCTGGAATTATTAAACAAAAAATATCCTGGCAAATTTTAGAATACCATAAGTTGTTTTATCAATAACAATTTTTATATCAAACGACAAAGAAATGGCAAACAACACGCAAAATCCTAATAAAAAACAAAGCAAAAACACTACGACCAGGCCCAGTGTGAAAATATTATGGACTATGATTTTTGTTGGCATGTTGCTGGTATTGTGTGTATTTGCAGCAGTAAACTTTGGCTTATTTGGTAAGCTTCCATCTCTCCAGGAACTGGAAAATCCACAGGCAAATCTTGCATCGGAGATATATGCCAATGACGGGACTACGTTGATGGGAAAGATATATGCAGAAAACCGGGTATCAGTAGATTACCAGGATATTTCCCCGCATGTAATTGACGCATTGATCTCAACAGAAGATGTAAGATTTTATGAACACTCCGGTATTGATGCAATAGCAATAGGCCGGGCTATAAAAGGATTGGGCCAGGAGGGCGGTGGAAGTACGCTCACGCAGCAATTGGCAAAAAATATCCTGGGACAAGGCCGCGGTTCAGTTTTAAAAAGAGGCACTGATAAATTAAAAGAATGGATTGTTGCCCTGAAGCTTGAAAAGAATTTTACCAAACAGGAAATAATTGCACTCTACTTAAACAGGGTTTCCTGGGGAAATATTTTTGGGATCAGGAATGCTTCCCGTGTATTTTTTCAAAAAGAACCTTCAAAGCTTTCAACCGATGAAGCCGCTCTTCTTGTAGGAATGCTCAGCGGCCCGGGACAGTATGATCCACTCAGGCATGCAAAAGCCGCAACTGAGAGAAGAAATCTTGTACTCGATCGTATGGTAACTAATAATGTTTTATCTGCTTCTCTGGCGGCCACATTACAAAAAAAGCCGTTAGGAATAAAATATAAAAAGCTTGATGAGAGCCTTGGGATAGCGCCTTACTTCCGTTCTGTGCTTAATAAAAAACTGGACGAGTGGTGTAAAACCCATAAAAATCCGGTAACAGGAAATAATTATGATATGTACAGGGATGGTTTGAAAATATATACCACCATCGATCCGAAAATGCAATTTTATGCCGAAGAAGCCATGATAAAACATATGGTGATCATGCAAAAGAAATTCAATGCCCAGCTCTCTAAAAATGTATGGAAGGGGCATGAAGATATTTTGGATAAAGCAATGAGAGAAAGCGAAAGATGGAAATATTTAAAAGAAGAAGGGCTTAAAAATGAAGACATTAAAAAGACGTTTTATGAACCTGTTAAAATGAAAATTTTTGCATGGAACTCTAATCGATCAACCGACACCGTTATGACACCTATGGATTCCATAAAGTACCATAAGCAAATGATGCAAACAGCATTTGCTGCTGTTGATCCCGTATCAGGTGAAGTAAAGGCCTGGGTAGGCGGAATAGATTTTAACTGGTTCAAATACGATCACGTAACTGCTAATCGACAGGTAGGCTCTGCATTCAAGCCGTTGCTTTATACCCTTGCTTTAACGGATGCCGGGCTTACGCCTGAAAGCTATATAGGTGGAAAGGCTATTACACTTGCCAATAAAACAATATCAGGTGGAGGTGGTACTATGGCTTATTGTCTTGCCAAATCTTTGAACGCAGCTGCATGGGATCTTATGAGTCGCATCGGTGCTAAAAAAACAGCCGAGTTTGCACATCTTTGTGGCATTCAAAGTAAAATTCCTGTTGTCCCATCTATTGCTCTCGGCTCTGCCGATTTACAACTTTTAGAGATGTTGAGGGCATACACTATGTTTCCAAACCGTGGCTTTAATACTGAACCGATTTTTATTAGCAGGATTGAAGATAAAAACGGTAATGTCCTTCAGAATTTTCAGTCGGAAACTAAACAGGTTATAAGCGAATCAGATGCTTATATGATGTATAAAATGATGCAGGGCGTTGTAGACTTTGGTACCGGCCATTCTATGCGTGACCGTTTTGAAATAAATTCTCAAATGGGTGGTAAAACAGGAACAACCAATGACAATACGGATGGCTGGTTTATCGGGTATACTCCGCAGCTGCTTGCAGGCGCATGGGTTGGGTGCGATGATCCCTTTTTACATATCCGAAATGGTTGGACATATGGTGGTAATGAAATGGCAATGCCTGAATGGGCATTTTTTATGCAGAAAGTGTATGCTGATAAAAAACTTGGCATTGATCCTAAGGCCGAATTTCAAAAGCCTGCGGAATTAAATAATGATCCTATTTACGCAGATCAAAATTTTTCTAACATTGTGAAACAGGGTGAAGGAAATGACTTTACTGAGGACCAGGGAAACGGTGACGCCGGTGATTATACTGATCAAAATGTGCCTGTAGAATCCGAGTTTAAAAAAGATCAGTTTAAAGAAAAGAATGATGCGGATAAGAAAGTTATAGGCCCTATAAATATGGCTGATGAGTTTAAAAAAGAATCTCTGCCAGTCAAAGAGCCAGCATCTAAAGATTTACCGGAAAAACAACCAAAAGCACTAATGGAAAAAACTGTTGATAAAAAAAATCTTAAAGCAACAGACGACAAATCTAAAAAAGCGAATTCTAAACCTGACAAATCTAATAACGATTATTAATTTATTAGATAGCAAGTAAGCTATGAGAATTTGACTAATGCCTTAAGTGATTGAGCGGAATTAATTCATTAATATTGCCATCACCTAATTTGCCAAACCTATTTATTTAATCAGTCCATCCACATTAAAACTCTCACAAGCCTATTCTTTAGCTTTAATTATTATAAAAAGTTGATTAAAAATGCTTCTATTCAACTTATATAAGACTACGCCAGATATTTTATTAAAGTAATCTTATCAACCTCTACTTCAACTATTCCCCTTTTTTGGTTTAAAGATGTGGAAATTACTGTAGAGAATTTTACGTAGAAATACAATAACGAATCGGGAAACACGTTTTATGTGGAAATTACGGTGAAGTGTTTACCGCAACAAAACGCAAAAATCTGCGGAAAACACTCTTTAAGTCATATGTAATGACTATGTGATTTCAATATTCGTTAAACCAAACCACTGAGTATGAAACCTTTTTACTTTTTTTTGAAAATCCCAGTATTAGTCTTCACGCTTTGCTTTTCGCTACTTTTTAGTTCAAATATAAAAGCACAGAACTGCTCTCTTTTAACTGCAACATTTAAAAGCTACGAATCCAGATGTGCTTCAACCGGATCAATAAAAGTTTTTGCCTCAGGCGGCTCTGGCTCTTATAAATATAAAGCCACAGGCCCTGTAAACACAAATTTTACTTCGACGGATTCAATAACCGGTTTGTCGGCGGGTATTTATACAATTATTATTAACGATATAGCCAGCAATTGTACTTTCACAAAAAGTAATATTGTTGTTACAGGATCCTACCTGGATCCAAGATTTACATTATCAGGCACCGACATAACCTGTGAAGGCGCGGGTAACGGCAGTATTTCAATTAACAGTCAACAGGGCGGAAGATCGCCTTTCATATATTCAATTGCTGCGCCTTCTCCCATGGGAGTTGGAACATCTAATATTACAGGCACATTTAATAATTTAATTGCCGGTGATTATAGCATAAGAATGACCGACAGCTGTGGAGGAATACAAACACGAGTAATTACAATACATGATTACACCTGGAATATTGATTCCTACGTTTTCAACAAAATATCGTGCGATTCGGCAAAAGGATATATAAAAGCTATTGATAGCAAAGGCAATATTAGTAACGTAGGTGGCATTCCCGGCTTTATGTATGGAATCGTAAGGCAACCTGGCGATACCATATGGTCTGCTTCTCCAAATATTACTGCTTATATTTCCGGGCTGTCCTCTTTTGAAATAATAGTTAGAGACAATTGTGGTAAAATTAAAAAAGGGAATGTATCTATATCTTTATCTCCTTCTTTGGGAACTACTGTGAATATTTACGGTAATACATGTGATAAATTTTCAGCCTCGGTAACAGGCATAACCAATTTCTTTAGTCCTTCATTTTGTATATATGATGGCACTAATACTCAAATTTCATGTAACACAACAGGAGTATTTACAAATTTACCTTATGGGAATTATTGCATAGTAGCGATCGATGGTTGTACAAATACCTCCTTTTCAAGGTGCTTTACTTCTACCCCACCCGCGCTTAGCATTGGGAATAGCGTAATAATAAGCAACAAAACATGTGCAACGTTTACAGCATCAATTACCGGCCAGACAGGGCTTACCTATCCTAACTATTGTCTTTACAATTCGGTATCCGTTTTATTATCATGCAATTCTACAGGCGTATTCAGTAATCTTTCGTACGGAGATTATTGTATAGATACTAAAGATGGTTGCAGGGATACCACGATACAAAGATGTTTTACCGCGAGGAGGTTTACTCCAAAGGTCAGTTCTGTTATTACTCCATCATATATTACATGTACAAATTTTGGTATTGTTGTAAATGGCGATAGCCTTACCACTCCCACTTATTGTTTATACGATACTTCGGGTACTCTTATTGTTTGTAATTCTACCGGAATATTTGACAGTGTTGCTCTTGGAAGTTATTGTGTAAAAGTCCATGATGCATGTTTAGATACAATTATTACCAGGTGTTTTACCGTTGGAGGCCCTGTTATTTCAAACGATATTTTAGTTACCACAACCAATAAAGGCTGTAATATTTCTACTGTTTCAGTTTTGAGTAATAATCTTAAAAATGCATTTTATTCCCTGTATAATATTTCTGATTCATTAATCGCTGTTAACAGCACCGGGATTTTTGATAACCTGGCGCCAGGATCTTATTACATAAAATCCAAAAACGGCTGCCCGGATACAACTTTTACAACTCCCGTCATTATTTCTGTCTTGATTCCTTCGGTTGATGCCACCGTACAATTAAGTAGCTATACCTGTGCAACTTTTACAGCAACGATCAAAAACCAACAAAATCTTACCACTCCTCTGTATTGCCTTTACAATAATAGTAACCAGTTAATAAATTGTAATTCCACTGGTGCATTTACTAATTTAAGTTATGGTTCTTATTGCATAAAAATAACCAATGCATGCTATGATACTATAATTACAAGGTGTTTTACGGCGTCGCCCTTACCGTTTGGCCTTACTGTAATTGCAAATAAATCCTGTACTTATGGCACTTCAAAATTTGATATTACTGTAAGTGGAGCTACCATACCTATAAGCATAAAAGTTTACAATTCAGGAGGCACCCTGTTGTCGAATAATAGTTACGCTTCAACTAATATAACAATCAACAATATACCAGGTGTAGTTACCGGGCAAACTTATAAGTTTGTTGCAACTGATAATTGCGGCAGGATCAATTTTGTAAATGTAATTCCTACAAACAGTTTTTTTACTCATTCAGCAATTGTGATGTCTAAATGCCCTGGTGGTATATGGCCCAACGGCTCAGGCAATATTGAGGCAACTGTCGCTACCAACATGGGATCACTTAGTGTGCGGATCATAAAGAAGGATGGCGTTTTGTTATTTCCATCTATAACTCCCAATTCAATTGCTGGTTTAGTATATAATTTTAATGATCTTGGCCCTGCAACTTATATTTTAAGTTATAAGGCGGATGATGCATGCAACAAATATATTTATGATACTGTTGTAGTAAACCCATATACATTTCCAAATCTACAAAAGTCAACATCATATCAATGTGATATAAACGGTTTTACCGTAGGGGCGGTCGCCACTAACGGAGTTGGCCCATTCAGTTATTCAATCATAGGAAGTTCGCCTGACATACCTTCCATTATTGCCGGCCCGCAGGCAAATCCTCTTTTTAGTATAAATAATGGCAACACTTATTCTTTAATAAGATTGCGTGCCTTAGATGCTTGTGGCAACGCTACTCTGGGAGATGCAAGTATTTTACCACTTGCAGATAATAAAATTGTTTCAACTTCTAATTGTTTACTCCAACCCACCACGCTAAGTGTTGATCCCATCTATAATTCAACTTATCAATGGTACAAAAAAGATAAAGAAAGCAGCACAGACAGTGTTCTTATTTCGTCAGGTGCCAATTCAATTTATATTCCCGCTATTTTGCCGTCTGATACAGGAATATATATTTGCCATATTTCAGTATTAGGTGATTGTATAAGCCGGACTTATAATTATAATTTAACGGGAAGTTGTTTTAATGTGCTTGCGGTTACATCATTAGACTTTGCAGGAAATTTTGCGAATGATAAAGTATTACTAAACTGGAAAGCGGTTGAGCAAAATAACCTCGCAGTATATGTAGTTGAACGCAAAAGCCAGGACAATACATTCAGTGAAATTGGCAGAATAAATCCTTCAAACATCCAGAAGTATTATTTCACTGATCAAAGGCCTGAGCACGGAAATAATTTTTACAGGCTTAAACTTATCAACAATGATCATAGCGTTACGTACAGCAAAATAATCGTGTTGGACAAAACGCAGGCGTTTATTGATCTAAAGGTATTCCCGAATCCTGTTACAGATTATTTTACCATTGATTTCAAAAATCTCAATGGCCATGCGTATAAAATCACACTTATGAATCTAAATAACCAGGTAGTAAGTGAGGAAGTGTTTAATAGTAGTATAAATAAAAAATTAGAAATGAAGAGAAATAAAGCTCTAAGCAACGGTATTTATATATTACGGATTGTTGATTCTAATACCAACCAGGAACATAATCAAAAAATTATTTTCAGATAGAATAAAACTATCTTTTAAACAGTATTTTATTTGCTTGAACCTGGTTAGCGAAGGTTATGCACCCTTTCCTCTGTCTAACGGGCTTTTATAGAGGAAGGGGTTTTTATGAAAAGTCTTTTCATTAATAAAAACAAACTCATTTCATTAAACTTGTTCGGGTTATATTTGAATGATGAAATCTATTTCAACAAAAAGCTAACAATAAATCTTATAAAGGATATATAAAGAAAATCAGTTAGCGACGTATGTTGCAATCGCCCTCAATAGTTCCCTGCTTGAACAACCCTGATAGATTTCCTACCAGCCGTAGATATTTTGTAAATCTTTTTTGCAAAGGATATAAATTTTCTATAGTTTGAAAATAAATTCTACTATTTCCATCCATTATAAAACGCACAAACTTTATTCATAAGGCATATTTCGCATTTAGGTTGCGGCCTGCATATTTCTCTTCCGAGAAACGACATAGCCATTCCTGCGTCCCATTCTTTTTGTGGCAATATTTCCATAATTTGCTTTTCAATCTTTTTTGGATCACTTCCTGAAGCAATGCCTAGACGCGGCGCAACACGTACAACATGCAAATCAACCATTACACCCTCCAGCGTTTTTCCTGCTTCCCGCATTATTACATTTGCTGATTTTCTTCCGATGCCAGGCAATGCGGTAAGTTCATCTAATGTGAGTGGAATATTATTATCTTCTTTTATTTTTTGAGCCATCTCCAAGAGCCATTTAGTCTTATTGGCAAAATTTCTCACTTTAGCAATGTATGGATATAATAATTCTGGTGTGGCCCTTGACAGCGTCTTCATATCAGGGAAAGCAGCAAAAATTTTTGGAGCAAGCTCATTAATATGCCTGTCAGAATCCTGTGCTGATAATACTACCATAATTACCAATTGATAAATATTTTGATAATCCAGCGGATGCTTATTATTCTTATATTTTTTTAGCAAAGGTTCAATTGCTTCGGGCCAATCTATTTTTTGTTGCATAATAAATTTTTTTAAAATAAATCTACTAAAAATTGTTATTTACGGGGCGGGATTTCGGGAAACAGTCAAATAAATCTCTCCCTCTTCAGCAAATCTTAGTTGAAAAGCGCTTTATCGATATTCAACCTTATTATTTTATTATAATAATAAAATGAAATTGAATAAAAGGCTCGGGCAAACCAGAGTAATAACTTAGAAGAATTCAACGATACATTTTTTTTATTAAGGTAAAAGGCTTGTCCTTTGCACCCGGAAAAATAAGATGGTTTTAGAATAAATTACTTTTGAAAATTAGTTCTCCATTTCATAATTATTGAACTTCATTCCATTAGAAAATATTTTATAATAATTCAACTATCTTCGCGCAACCAAATTTTTCTATAAACCTCATGAAGGTTTTAATAAAAGACGCAATTATACTTTCTCCTGCATCTCCTTTCCACAGGCAATCAAAAGATATTTTAATAGAAAATGGTATCATTTCAGAAATTGGAAATAAATTAAATACCAGTGGAGGCCAGGTTATTGAAAAAGAAGGCTTGCATGTTTCCTGTGGGTGGATGGATTGTTTTGCTAACTTTTGCGATCCCGGCTATGAATATAAAGAAACGCTGGAAACTGGCGCCATGGCTGCCGCTGCGGGTGGATTTACCCAGGTTATGCTTATGCCAAATACACGGCCGTTCGTTCATGATAAAAGCCAGGTAGAATATATAATTCAAAAAAGCAAACAATTACCAGTTAGTATTTTTCCAATTGGCTCCGTAACTAAAAACGGGGAAGGCAAAGAACTTGCTGAGATGTATGACATGTATAATTCCGGCGCTATAGCATTTTCAGATGGATTGTTACCAATTCAATCATCGGGTATAATGCAAAAATCTTTGCAATATCTTCTTGCTATTAATGCTACCGTTATACAGGTGCCGGATGATAAAAGTATAGGCTTTGGCGGGCTGATGAATGAGGGTGTTGTTTCGACAAGGTTAGGGCTTCAGGGTAAGCCGGCAATTGCTGAAGAAATATTTATTGCCCGTGACATTGAACTGGCAAAATATACAGGTTCGAAAATTCATTTTACAGGCGTTACCACCAAAAAATCACTTGAACTGATTGCTGCTGCAAAAAAAGAAAAAATTAATGTAAGCTGTTCTGTTACTCCATATCATTTATTTTTTTGTGATGATGATTTGCTTAATTACGATACTAATCTTAAAGTGAATCCACCATTGCGAACAAAAGAAGACAACAATGCCTTAAAAGAAGGTATTAAAAATGCCACAGTAGATTTTATTGCATCACATCACCAACCACAGGACTGGGATCACAAAGTTTGCGAATTTGAATACGCCAAGGACGGAATGGAAGGCCTTGAAAGCGTTTACGGGGTTGCTCGTATCTGCGGGATAACTTCAGGTGGTTTTGTAAAAATGCAAACAGAAAATATAAGGAACATCTTCAATTTAGCGGTTCCTGTGATTAATAAAAATGAACCAGCCAACCTCACTTTATTTAATACTGACGAAGAATATACTTTTGAAGAAAAAAATATCTATTCTAAATGTAAAAACAATGCCTTTGTTGGAAAAACATTAAAGGGCAAAGTGATTGGGATTATTAATGGAGACAAAGTATTTTTGAAATAAATAAATTAAATGCAAAACAAAGTCTTATCAAGTCGAAATGGAGCTTTGATACTATTGCTTGTATTAGTTGTTTTCACTCTACTAATGAATATTGGCGGTTTCCAGGGAAATAGAGTGCTGCCTTGGCTTTCATATATTATCATTGTTCTGGGCATTATGCTTTTGGTGACTAAATACGGAAAAGACTTGAACAATAGCGTAAGCTTCGGCAACCTATTTGCTTACGGTTTTAAAACAACAGCAATACTAACTATATTTTTTGTAGCATTTTCAGTACTATTCTACATGACGTTCCCTGAATACAAAGATCAACTTTTGGAGATTTCAAAACAAAATGCCTTGAAAGATGCTCCGGCAGATAAAAGGGAACAGATGGAAAAAGGAATGGAAATGTTTAAAAGATTTTTTTGGGTAGGTATGATTGCCGGCATTTTAATCTCATTCGCTATTTTGGGTGCTTTAGGGTCAGTAATTGGAGCTGCTGTTGCTAAAAAAAACCCTAATGCTTTTCAGGACGACGTCAATCAAATCGGGCAGTAATGGATATTTCCGTAGTCATTCCTCTTATTGATGAAGCTGAATCTTTACCAGAGCTTGAGGCATGGATCAGGAATGTAATGCAGCAACATTTTTTTAGTTACGAAATAATTATGGTTGATGATGGAAGCACTGATAATTCATGGAAAATAATCCGGGAGCTTCGCGAAAAAAATCCCTATGTAAAAGGAATAAAATTTCAAAGAAACTACGGAAAAAGCGCAGCGCTGAACGAGGGCTTTAAAATTGCGAAAGGAGAAGTAGTAATAACTATGGACGCTGACCTCCAGGATAGCCCGGATGAAATCCCCGGCCTCCGGCAAATGATAGTCACAGATGATTTTGACATAGTAAGTGGCTGGAAGAAAAAAAGATTTGACAATAAACTTTCAAAAAATATTCCATCGAAATTATTTAATGCAGCCACAAGAAAAGTAAGTGGGATTTATTTGCACGATTTTAATTGTGGATTAAAAGCATATAAAAATAAAGTAGTAAAATGCATAGAGGTTTACGGAGAAATGCATCGCTACATTCCTTTGCTGGCAAAATGGGCAGGCTTTAAAAAATTTGGAGAGAAAGTGGTTGAGCACAGGCCACGAAAATATGGGGTTACAAAATTCGGATTGAACCGTTTTGTGAATGGTTTTCTTGATTTAATGTCTATAGTATTTGTAGGAAAATTCAGAAAAAACCCAATGCATTTTTTCGGACTTTGGGGAACCGTATTTGCTTCCTTTGGGTTAATCGTGTTTATCTACTTAACTATCACAAAATTCTTTTTTGACAAAACCGGTTTAACGCAAAGGCCTTTATTTTTCTTCGCAATACTTGCAATGATCATCGGAACACAGTTATTTCTTGCCGGCTTTCTTGGTGAGTTGGTTTCAAGAAACGGCGCTGAAAGAAATAGTTATTTGATTGAGGAAAAAATTATTTAACTCATCACTCATTTGGTCATTTCACGTCGAAAGCAAAATGGAACAACAACTTTTCCCTGGTAAGTTAGTCCCCTCTCCCCCTGAGGAAAGGGGTTGGGGTGAGGTTATCATTATTGGTCCTGCACACCCATTACGTGGCGGCCTTGCATCTTATGATGAAAGGCTTGCCAAAGAATTTATTAATGAAGGTTTTAAAACAACTATCTATACTTTCTCTTACCAGTATCCTACATTTCTCTTTCCCGGCACAACGCAATATTCTACGGAACCACCACCTGAAAATATTCCCATTGAAGTAAAAATAAATTCTGTAAATCCTCTGAACTGGATAAGTGTTGGGAACGAATTAAAAAAAAGAAGGGCGGATATTATAATTGTAAGGTATTGGCTGCCATTCATGGGGCCATG
>DASYOM010000107.1:0-5937 GCA_036007765.1 Chitinophagaceae bacterium
GTTTGAAGACCTGCTAAAGAACCAGGTTATTGATTAGCCTGCAACTTATTTGTAACTGCTATTTTTTTAAAATGAGAAGGGGTAATCCCAGTTATTTTTTTAAACTGGTTTGAGAAATGTGATACTCTTTTATATTGTAATGATGATGCAATTTGTTTTAAACTCATTTCATCTCTGGCTATCATATTTTTTATCCTTTCAATTTTTTGATTGATGATATATTGCTTTATCGTGATACCAAGCAATTCCGAAAATATATTGGTGAGATAAGTATAATTATATCCCATCTCTTTACTCAGGTGAGATGAGAAATTGATGTTGGATATTTCCGCATCAGATGATACCATTAAAGAAATCAGGTCCTTAATCTTCACGATCAAAATATCCTGTTTATTCGTAGCTGTTTTATCCTTTTTATTTCCAGTTTCAAACTTTGTCATATTTCCGGTTACGTTGTAGCGCTTATGTAATTACAATATGCCTGAACAAGAAATAAGGGACATTACTATTGCCAGGTGTTTTATTGATTAAGCTATTTATTTACGGTATTGCTATTTGAATGGTTTATAAGAAAAAGTTAATGGTTAAAATCATTATGGTTAAATAATTCTACTATCCGTTTATAGTATCCCGATTATAATATATTGTATTACAATAAATTATACTATGGGGAAAATTAGTTGCATAAAGAACAGGTTTTGAAACTATTGGCAGGCAAGGCATACTCTTTGTTTAAAAATTATTAAGAAAATATAAAAACATCTTTCTTTCTAATTTATAAAACACTCATTATGCCAACAAACAAAACAATAGAAAATCAATTTGGATTGCTGGATGAAGTGGAGGTTAAGCCATTTTCCAGGAGAAAATTTCTTGGATATGTTGGCGCAACATCTGCGATACTAGCTACAGCCGGCTCATCATGTAAAAAAGATCCCACAAATACCAACAACGGGGTAAATCTTGGAAGTGGGGATACGGGAATATTAAATTACGCATATGCTCTTGAACAACTGGAAGCAGCATTCTATACAATGGTTGTGGCTTCACAATATTCAGGTATCACAGCCCAGGAAACAGCATATCTAACTGATATCAGAAATCATGAAGTAGCCCACCGTGAATTTTTCAAAGCTGCATTAGGAAGTAGTGCTATACCAGCCTTGCAGGTAACATTTGCATCAGTAAATTTTGGAAGCAGGGCAAGTGTTTTAGGCACAGCCAAAGCATTTGAAGACCTGGGGGTATCAGCTTACAATGGCGCTGGCCAGTTTATTGTTAATCCTGATTATTTAACGGCTGCGGGAAAGATAGTTTCTGTAGAAGCGCGGCATGCAGCGTTGATACGGGAATTGCTAAATCTGAATTCCTTTGCTGATAATACTGTTGTTGATGCAATGGGATTGGATGTATATGCTTTACCACCAGCTGTGCTGGCAATTGCAGGTACCTATATAGTAACCAAAATTGACGCAAGTCATTTACCATCTTAATTTAAAATTATGCAATTACAAAATATTTTTACGGAAATAGAAAAGAAAGATCCCGAGTTCTATAATAAAATAGATAGCAGGAGAAAAGTGATGAAAGATTTTGCAAAGTTCTCAGGGCGTCTTTCTTTAGCCTCATTACCCCTGGCTTTAGGAGCAATGCTCAATAAAGCATATAGTAAAGACACAAGTGTTAATACAGTAGTTGATGTACTAACCTTTGCATTGAAGCTGGAATATCTTGAATCAAGATTTTATCTTAATGGATTAGCAGCTTCCGGATTGATTCCGAACGATGCTTTTGGATCATTGGGTGCTTTTCAACAGATTAGTACCCATGAAGCAGCGCACGTAACTTTTCTTAAGCAAACCATTACGGCTTTGGGATCTACTCCTATTGCAGAACCCGCTTTTGATTTTACAGCTAAAGGTACTTTTCCTAATCCTTTTTTACCTGCTAATTATGCAGTATTTCTTGCCATTTCACAAACATTTGAAGATACCGGTGTAAGGGCATATAAAGGCCAGGCGCCTAATTTAATAGGCACCGCAAACCGCCCCTACCTTACCGCGGCTTTAAGAATACATTCTGTAGAAGCAAGACATGCTTCACGTGTCAGGAAATTAAGGCATGATATAAATGGAGCAACTGTATCAGGCAATGTTAAGCCATGGATAACTTTGGCGCAAAGTGGAATAGATACTGGATCTGGAACTGCTAATGCTGCTGTACAACAAAGTTATGCCGGAGAAGATCTTACCACTCAAGCCGGTGTGAACATTGTTGGCATTGGTGGTAATTCTTTTATTACAGCCGCTGCGGCGTCAGAATCGTTTGATGAGCCTTTAACAATGGCCCAGGTTATAACGATCGTTACCCCATTTTTCGCGTAGGTTTTTTTCTTACTATAATAAATAGCCGTGTATTCGTTTCCACGGCTATTTTTTTATTCACTCACCCACGGTAACTATTCTACTAAGACAAAAAATTCCAACTCGTAAAAAATTTCAAAAAAAAATTATTAGGTCTACTGTAAATTCAAAGAAATAAATAATTTGGATTTATCCTTTTTTCAAACTACCATAGTAAGGTGTGTATTAAAGAGAATAACCGTTACTTTGTTTTGTAGTGTTCATAGCATTATAAAATTCAAATACCATTATTGATCATAAAAAGAAATGAATACTCACGCCGATTTATTTATTCGACTGTTAAGAAATCCTGTAAAGTTCAGAACCTTTTTGTTTTATAAACTGCCTGCAGCATTTTTTTCAGGCATAAGAATAAATGGTGTGGATACAACCAAGTGCTCGGTTAGTGTACCTTATCAATGGATGACTCAAAATCCATTCCGTTCAACTTATTTTGCCTCACTTGCCATGGCCGCTGAAATGAGTACGGGCGCATTGGCAATGATGCATGTTTATAAACGAGATCCACCGATATCAATGCTGATCACCAATATGCAGGCCTCCTATTTTAAAAAGGCAATTAGCAAAACCTGGTTTGTATGTGATGAGGGACAACAAATTTCTTTAGCAATTAAGCAGGCAATTTTAACGGGTGAATCAAATAGTATAACCGTAAGATCAATTGGTAAAAATAAAGATGGTGAGATAATTGCTGAATTTGCATTCACCTGGTCCTTTAAAATGAAACAGGTGTAAGCAATTGTTATTACCTTCATCTTTCCACTGGCAACAGTTGTTTAACTATTAATCATTCAATCATACAATATGAAAATTGCATTCCACGGCGCAGCCAGAACAGTAACGGGTTCCAAGCATTTACTCACTTTAAATAATGGTAAAAAATATTTACTGGATTGTGGTATGTTCCAGGGAATGGGTAAAGAAACGGAAGCGCTCAACCGCAACTTTGGATTTGATGCTGCCAGCGTTGATTATCTTATTTTATCACATGCACATATTGATCATTGCGGATTAATTCCAAAACTTGTAAAAGATGGATTTTCCGGAAAAATATTTGCCACCCCTGCAACAAAAGACCTTGCTGCAATTTTAATGGAAGATAGCGCCGGTATACAGGAAAGCGATCTCAAATTTGTAAATAAGCACCGTGCCGCTGATGGGTTGCCCTATCTTTTACCTTTGTATACAACCGACGATGCATTAAAGGCCGTGGATCATTTTGAATCAGTAGAATATGACCAGTGGCATACGATTGACGAAAACGTACAATTTATTTATAAAGATGCGGGTCACATTATCGGGAGTGCAACAGTACATTTAAAAATCAATGAAGAAGGAAAAGAAACCCATCTAACTTTTTCGGGAGATGTGGGAAGATACCGGGATGTGATTCTTAAATCCCCCGATGTTTTTCCGCAGGCCGATTATATTTTATTGGAATCAACATATGGAAACAGCCTGCACGAACAAATAACCGGTACCAATGACCTTTTACTACAATGGATCATCAAAACTTGTATTGAGAAAAAAGGAAAACTTATCATTCCGGCATTTAGTGTTGGCAGAACACAGGAAATTTTATTTGCCCTCAATCAACTCGAAGCCGAAAACCGCTTGCCGGATCTTACTTACATTGTTGACAGTCCATTGAGTATGGAAGCCACACAGGTAATAAAAAGGTATCCGCAATATTTTAACAGCACCATACAAAAAATGCTTGAAACGGATAAAGACCCATTCGATTTCAAGGGCCTTAAATTCACAAAATCTGTGGAAGAAAGTAAGATGCTTAACTACAGCAAAGAGCCATTGGTAATAATTTCTGCAAGTGGTATGGCCGAAGCCGGAAGGGTAAAGCATCACATCAGTAATAATATTGAGAATAGTCGTAACAGCATTTTATTTACGGGTTATTGCGAACCTTTTTCTCTTGGTGGCCGGTTGAAATTACATCCTAAAGAAGTGAATATTTTTGGCGCTCCGCACGAAGTAAATGCAGAGATAGGTGAAATAAAAAGCATGAGTGCTCATGGAGATTATAATGACCTGTGCCAGTGGCTCGCCTGCCAGGATCCCAAACAGGTAAAAAAATTATTTTTAGTCCATGGCGAATATAAAGTGCAACAGGATTTTCAACAACGCCTCATCAGCAAAGGGTTTGCGGATGTAGAGATACCCGAGAGGCATTATGAGATCGGGCTGACCTAAACATACAATTTCACAGCATATTCTTTTTTGTTTTTTAATCTTTATGCAGGTTGATAATACATTTTGTATTAGTCATTCTCTCTTGATCTTATTCTGCAATTATTATAAGTTTATTTTATTTCCTGTTGGGAAATGCAAATGAATTTATTGGTTACGCTTTTCACTTTTTACAAATGTCATTTATAAGGATAATGATCCATGCGGTGTGGGGAACAAAAAATCATGCGCCATATTTAACGGAGAATATTCGCGAGAAAGTTCTGATGCATATAAAAAATAATGCGAGCGTTAAACAAATTTATATCGATACCATAAACTGTCACAACGACCATGTGCATTGCCTGGTTGGTTTAAATGCTGATATGACCATTGCAAAAGTTTTACAGCTTTTAAAAGGAGAATCCTCTTTTTGGATAAATAGGGAAAAATTAATACCCACAAAATTTGAAGGGGCCGATGAATATTATGCCGCCTCTGTGTGTGAATCGCTAATAGAAAGGTAAGAACCTATATCATGCTTCAGGAAGAGCATCATAAAAAAATAACTTTTAAAGAGGAATGTGAAAAGTTTATTAAACAATATAGATGACAGGTCATGGCTAAAGCCATTATAAACTCTAAGTATCTCCGCCATGAATGGCGGAGTTAATGAAGATCTAATCGAAATTTATTTATTACTTAAGACAGTTGGTGCCTTAAATATATCATCGTCATAAATTGCGGAATTAATATCTATACAAAGAATGAGAAATCTAATAATAACTCCGCCTTTCAAGGCGGAGATGAATAATAATATATACAGGCTTTAGCCATGAATCATTACTTTTATTACTAAATAATATTGTTGTTAATGAAATATATTTTTTATTTTTTATTACTCCCGTCAATTGCTTTTTCACAACAATTCTCTCAACCCGAAATTAACAGGTATAAAACGGAATCAAAAAACGTTACCATCATCCGCGACAATTGGGGCATTCCGCATATTTATGGTAAAACCGATGCTGATGCTGTGTTCGGTTTAATGTATGCACAATGCGAAGACGATTTTAAAAGAGTTGAATTTAATTACCTGGAAAACCTGGGAAGATTGAGTGAAGCTACCGGGGAAAATAATTTATATACCGATCTACAAATGCGGCTTATATACGATTCATCCGCAGCCATGTATGATTATAATACATCACCGGCCTGGTTCAAAAAATTATTGGATGCTTTTGCTGATGGTGTAAATTTTTATCTCTACAAACATCCTAGTAGTAAGCCTGCGGTATTATTTCACTTTGAACCCTGGTATGCATTGATG
>DASYOM010000108.1:0-5819 GCA_036007765.1 Chitinophagaceae bacterium
CCTTAAAGAGAGCATAAGAATAACGGCTAAAGCGAAATATGAAAATGGTGTGATTACATTGAATGACCTGCTAAAAGAAGTCAATGCTGTAAGCCAGGCAAGGCTTAATGCTCAGCTTCATAAAATACAATTAATATCCAATCAGTATAACAGGCAATTCACATTAGGAAACTAAAATTAACATCAGAATATGCAAAAAATGACATTGATATTAATAGCTGTTATCACTTTATCAGGTTGCAAAAACAATCAAAATAAATTTGATGCTACCGGCACTTTCGAAGCAGACGAAGTGATTGTTTCGGCACAACAATCCGGGCAGATACTTTCATTGAATATTCATGAAGGAGATGCCTTGCAAAAAGGACAGTCAATTGGGAACATTGATGTATCTAACCTTCAGATACAAAAAGAACAGGTAAAAGCTACCATCAATTCTTTAAAAGAAAAATTAAATTCCTCAACCCCACAGGTGGAAGTTGTAAGAAAGCAACTGGCAGTGCAACAATCCCAATTAGATTATTTGCTCAAAGAAAAAACAAGGCTTCAAAATCTTTTAAAAGCTGATGCTGCTACACAAAAGCAATTAGATGATATGAATGCAAAAGTGGAAGAAGCGCAGCGCCAACTGGCAGTATTAAAACAACAGATACATTTAAGTACGTCGAATGTGCACGAGCAAAACCAAACTATTTTAAGTGAAAAAAATCCTTTGGAAAAATCAGCAGACCAGATAGAAGACCAGATTAAAAAAGGCACAATCATTAATCCTGTAAAAGGCACAGTGCTTACCAAATATGCTTTTGAAGGTGAAATGACCGGGGCAGGAAAAGCACTTTACAAAATTGCAAATATTGACACCATCACTTTAAGAGCTTACATAACCGGCGCTCAACTTCCCGGAATAAAAACAGGACAGATAGTTACCGTGAAAACAGATACTGACGGAAAGTATAAAGACTATAAAGGCACTCTTTATTGGGTATCGGACAAAGCAGAATTTACACCAAAAACAATACAAACAAAAGATGAAAGAGAAAACCTGGTATATGCTATTAAAATAAGAGTGCCAAATGATGGCTATCTCAAAATAGGAATGTATGGAGAAGTAAACTTTAACTGATGGATGCGGTAGTTATAAATAATATAGTAAAAACCTATTCTTCTCAGAAAGAAAAAATCACTGCTCTAAACGGGTTATCTTTTTCTGTAAATAATAGTGAACTATTCGGTCTTATAGGGCCTGACGGCGCAGGTAAAAGCTCACTCTTCCGTATCCTCACTACGCTGCTGCTGGCAGATAGCGGTACAGCCAATATTGAAGGCCTTGATGTAATAAAAGACTATAAAAAAATCCGTAACAGGGTTGGTTACATGCCGGGAAAATTTTCTTTATACCAGGACCTAACAGTAGAAGAAAACCTTAATTTTTTCGCAACTATTTTTAATACAACGGTTCAGGAAAATATAAACCTTGTACAGGAAATATATGTTCAGATTGAGCCATTTAAAAAAAGGAGAGCTGGTAAATTATCCGGCGGCATGAAACAAAAACTTGCTTTGTGCTGCGCATTAATTCATAAGCCAACGGTATTATTTCTTGATGAGCCCACCACGGGTGTTGACCCCGTTTCACGAAAAGAGTTTTGGGAAATGCTGAAAAATTTACAGCGCCAGGGAATTACAATTATCGTTTCAACCGCTTATATGGACGAAGCTGATCTGTGCGACAGGATAGCATTGATCCAAAATGGGAACATACTTTCCATTGATAAGCCGGTAAACATTAAAAATAATTTTGAGAAAAAGTTATTCGCTGTTAAAGCAAAAGATATGTACAAGTTGTTGCTGTTAATAAGATCATTCCCTAAAACAGATTCCTGCTTTGCATTTGGCGATTACCACCATGTAACGTTTAAAGACGATACAATAAAACCCTATGAGATCAGGAATTATTTATCGTCAAAAAACTTTAATGAAGCGGTGAAAATAGATACCATAGGAGCCAGTATTGAAGACTGTTTTATGGCATACATGAAAAATTAAAACTATGCAGGCGGTTGTAATTGAAACAGAAAAGCTAACAAAAAAATTTGGTGACTTCGTTGCCACCAATGAAATCACTTTTCAGGTTCACAAAGGAGAAATATTTGGTTTCCTGGGAGCCAATGGCGCCGGTAAAACTACGGCTATGCGCATGCTTACCGGCCTTTCAAAACCTACTTCGGGCTATGGAAAAGTAGCAGGCTTTGATGTTTATAAACAGACAGAAAAAATAAAAAAGAATATTGGTTATATGAGTCAAAAATTTTCTTTGTACCAGGATCTTACCGTCCAGGAAAATATTGATTTGTTTGGTGGAATCTATGGATTAAAAAAAGCGGCGCTCAAAGAAAAGTCCAATCAATTATTAGATAATCTGCAATTGGCAAATGAAAGAAAAAAATTAGTAGAGTCTTTGCCTTTGGGCTGGAAACAAAAGCTCGCATTTTCAATAGCGATCATTCATGAACCGCAAATTGTTTTCCTTGATGAACCAACAGGTGGAGTTGATCCTATTACAAGAAGACAGTTTTGGGATTTGATTTATGAAGCGGCCGCAAGGGGCATCACAATATTTGTTACCACTCATTATATGGATGAAGCGGAGTATTGCAACAGGGTTTCTATAATGGTAGATGGCAGAATTGAAGCATTGGATACACCAGACAAACTGAAAGAAAATTATAATGCAGAAAGTATGGACGAAGTATTTCAGAACCTTGCAAGAAAAGCAGTAAGGAAAGGGGATTGATGATGCTAGGGCTTAAGAGTTGCCAACCTTAGAAAGAATTTTCAAATTGACATAAACTTAAAGGGTTAGCAACTCTCGCAACCTTTAAGAAAAAAAATGAACACATGAAGCAGGTTGTATCATTTATAAAAAAAGAATTTTATCACATTTTTCGTGACAGCCGTTCGCTGTTGCTGCTGTTGATAATGCCCGTTGCATTAATGGTCATTTTTGGTTTTGCCATTACCAACGAAATAAGAAACAACAATCTTGCAGTATTTGATATGGCAAAAGATGGAGCATCTCAAAAAATGATAAGCCGTTTTAATGCAAGCCGGTATTTTGATGTGATGTACAATGTTAATGATGCATCAGAACTTGAAAGGGTTTTCCAAAAAAATATTGCTTCATTAATTATTGTAATCCCCGCAAATTTCAACAGCACACTTATTGCAAATAATAAAGCACAAATTCAAATACTGGCAGATGGCTCGGACCCAAATACAGCAACCAGCCTCACTAATTACGCCTCATCGATTATTTCTGATTACCAACACGATTTAATGAAACAGGCAAACACACCCTACCAGGTTACACCGCTGATTAAGATGATGTATAATCCTGAATTGAAAGGCGCTTACACTTTTGTACCAGGAGTAATGGGCCTGATTCTGCTTCTTATTTCTACAATGATGACCTCTGTATCAATCGTAAGGGAAAAAGAATTGGGCACCATGGAAGTATTGCTTGTTTCGCCATTACCACCTTTACTTATTGTATTGACCAAAGCAATACCGTACTTACTCATCTCAATAATAAATGTGCTTACTATTCTTGGCCTCTCCATATTTGTTTTGAACCTTCCGGTACAAGGCAGTTTTATATTATTGCTTTTAGAGAGTATCCTTTTTATAATTACCTGCCTTGCCCTTGGCTTACTTATTTCAACCGCATCCAAAACCCAGCAGGTCGCAATGCTTATTTCACTCCTTGGTTTAATGCTGCCAACCATGTTGCTTTCAGGCTTTATTTTCCCTGTCGAAAATATGCCGGCCGCATTACAGTACGTTTCTAAAATAGTTCCGGCTACCTGGTTCATAATAATTGTTAAGTCAGTTATGTTGAAAGGATTGGGCTTTGCATCAGTATGGAAAGAAACCCTGGTACTGTTATCAATGGCTTTATTTTTTATAATAGTAAGTGTAAAGAGATTTAAAATACGCCTGCAATAATTATGAACACTTTAAAAGTTTTGTTACGAAAAGAGTTTTTACAAATATTCCGGGACCGGTTTATCCTGAGGATTATGTTCCTCGTGCCCATCATACAATTATTAATACTGCCTCTTGCTGCTACTTATGAAATGAAAAATATTTCATTGAGTGTAGTAGATAACGATCATAGTACGTATTCGCAAAAGCTGATCAATAAATTTACTGCATCAGGATATTTTAAATTAACGGATTATTCTGCAACGCATGTACAGGGATTACACGCAATTGAAAAAAACCAGGCTGATATTATTCTTGAAATCCCGCTCAATTTTGAAAAGATACTTATTAATGAAAGCAAAGCACAGTTAATGATAAATGCAAATGCCATTGATGGCAGCAAAGCTGGTTTGGCAAGCTCTTATGCAGGTACTATCATAAATAATTTTAATGCTGAAATAAGGGAGACATTAATACAGTCATCAAAAATGAATGCTTCCCCATCTGTTGAAGTCACCTACTCAACATGGTTTAACCCAACATTAAATTATCCAACCTTCATGGTGCCGGGGATTATGGTTACGTTATTATCGCTCGTAGGTGGCTTTTTAGCCGCACTCAATATCGTAAGTGAGAAAGAAAAGGGAACTATAGAGCAGATAAATGTTACACCGGTCAAAAAAACCACTTTTATTATTTCCAAGATCATTCCTTTCCTGGTAATTGGAATGATAATATTTACGATCGGTTTATTTATCAGCAGGATCGTGTATGGTATTGTAACCGTGGGCAGTTACGCGACACTTTATGTATTTGCCATTGTGTTTTTAATTGCTTTGCTTGGATTAGGTTTATTAATTTCAACTTATTGTGATACGCAACAGCAGGCAATGTTCATTGCGTTTTTCTTTATGATCATTGCTATTTTGCTCAGTGGAGAATTTACTCCTATCACAAGTATGCCCCCATGGGCACAGGTGATTACAAAATTTAATCCCCTTTCTTATTTTGTAGAAGTAATGCGATTGGTAATGTTGAAAGGAAGTAAGCTTACAGATGTAGCAACACAATTTTTTTCCATTTGTGCATTTGGGATTGTTTTAAATACGTGGGCGGTTTTGAATTATAAAAAAACAAGTTGATGCCAGGTTTCAGGCTACCAAGTGGCCAGAAACCTTTTAATGATCTTCCTTCTAAAAATTAAAAGAAGCTTTTATTTCAATACAATAAAAACTATACATCTTTAATTATCCTGAAAGTAAGGTTAATCCTTGGGCTTATATTCTTCGCGGTTTTTGGTATCTGGTGTTCCCAGTAATGTTGTGTCTTCCCTTTCATGATCAATAATGATCCATGCGTTAAGGGAATGATCAATTTCTCTATATCTTTTTTGAATTTATGTTTAAGATGAAACGGTCTTGTTTCTCCAAAACTTACAGAAGCAATCACCGGGTTTATTCCAAATTCCTTTTCATTATCCCTGTGCCATCCAACGCTATCTTTCCCGGTTCTATACAAATTAAGCAATACGCTATTGAAAGTAACGCCGGCTTCATTATCCACTTTTTCTTTTATGAAAAGTAAATCATGCGTCCAGGGAAAAGGATTCATTTTAAGCCCCGAATAAGTATATGTTGTACCGATATCACCATACCATGCCGTGAGCCTTGGTGTCTCATGCTCCTTTCCATAAATAGTCAACCCTTAAAAACGAAGGTAATCCACAATTGGTAAGGGTTTGGGGATAAAAGGAGCAGAAAAAATTTGCAGGAAAACTGAAATTTGTATTTAAAACCTTGCAAATTATTTTATGCTTTCAAAACTAAAATCCACAT
>DASYOM010000109.1:0-11948 GCA_036007765.1 Chitinophagaceae bacterium
AAAGATAACGAAGGCAAACGTCATATATATGGTAAGGATAACTGGTTTTATCAGCAGCCAGGCAACGAACATCTTATTTTATTTTATGAATATTTTCATGGCGATAATGGAAATGGCTTGGGAGCAAATCATCAAACAGGCTGGACATCGCTTGTGGCGCAGCTGATAAGCGAAATGAATAATGGTAAAGAATAATTTCCTGCACCTGCAATAAAAATTCTAATTTAAATAGTTCTAAGCAATCTATTCCCCGCAACTTCAAATCACAAACCGGGCATCTCATTTAAATTGTATAGTAAATTTTCCATCGGTAATCGGGGTTACGATATTGTTTTTGGTTTTCACATATCCTTTAAACGTGCCTTTCGCAATCCCCGTATTATGAATATAGCTATCGATGGTAAATGAAATTAAATGATGATTTGAAATAAAAATATCCGACAAGGTTGTGTTATCATAATATTCAAGAGCCACATTACCGGTTGCAATGTTTAGTTTATTCATGTTTAATGAATCTGAATTCAAAAATACCGTCATTACCAAACCGGTGTCATTTGAGCAGGTGGATGGCCCAAAAAAAGTAAAACCATTTCTTTCAGGAGTAATAACCGAATTTGTAATGGAGCCACACAAGAGCGAAGTATCATACCTGAAGCTCCAGAATAAAGCGTTAGCTGTATTTACGCTGCTGCAGCCCGCGCAGAAAGGAAAATTATGTGCTGGCTTCGGCGTTGTATCACGTGTGGGGATAGGTATCGTATCAATTGGAAGGCCGCCTTCATAGCTATACTCCTTCGTACAACCATAAAATCCTGAAACCTGTAAATAGATAATTAAAATTATAAACGTTTTATAAAGAAGTTTGCGCAGCATCGATGTAGCCTTGATAAAATTGTAGTTTTTTAAAGATACGAAATGCTTTATTGAGTTTTAAACATTTAAAATCTTACCGGTGCGTGATCAAAATTTTCCAGCTTTTAATTATTCCACCATTTTCAATTTCCAAAATGTACACACCGTTAGAAAATGATGGCCCATTGATTTTGTTACAGCACCTGCTATTTTAAGAATTTAATTGTTTTCTTACTGCTTCATATAAAATTACTTTCGGATTACCGGCAATATTTCCTGATTTTATTTTTATCTGTTTGTTTCGCTTTTATTTTTTCTTACATTTAAAGTTGATTAGTAATCAGCAATACTTTCTTATGCCTTCATATGAGATAGAAATAATTTTGAATCGCCAGTTGGCTGATTGCATGTCGATACCTGTATTCATTACCGATACTGTTGGAAATCTTCTTTTCTATAATGAGCCAGCAGAAGAGATTTTAGGAAAACGTTTCGATGATACCGGTGAAATGCCGGTGGAGGTTTGGTCAAAGATTTATAAACCCCTGGATAATGATGGAAATATTATGCGCCCGGAAGATTTGCCACTCGTTAAAACCTTGCAGAATTGTTTACCATATCATGAAACTTTTTGGATTGAAAGCCTAAAAGGAAAAACTGAAAAAATTTCTTTAACCTCTTATCCCATTATTGGCAGAACAGGCAAATTTTTAGGAGCTGTTGCTATTTTTTGGGAACCCAAAGAAGAATGAAAATTACAATATGGGGCGTACGTGGTTCCATTCCAACGTCAGGCCTTGAAACAATTTATTTTGGAGGAAATACATCCTGCGTCGAAGTATTTAAAGATGGCTGGCTATTGATCCTTGATGCGGGCTCTGGCATCCAGCGCTTGCCTGTTAACAATACTCCTGAATATAAGAGGATTGATATTTTATTAACCCACTTGCATATTGATCATATCCAGGGGCTTGGATTTTTCAAGCCTCTTTTTAATCCCGAAATAGAAATTCATATCTGGGGGCCAGCAAACATTACTCATTCCTTACGTTCACGCCTTGGGCGTTATTTTTCGCCGCCATTATTTCCTGTTCATTTTCGGGATCTTCCTTCCAAGCTTTTTCTTCATGAAATTGAGAACAGCTTTTTCGACATAGGGCCATTTTCTATACAGTCTGCTTTTGTTATACATGCCGGCCCAACATTAGGCTATCGTATCAACGATCAGCATTCTGTGTTTTGCTACATCCCTGATCATGAGCCGGCCTTGGGGCAGGCGGGAATGATCGAAGATATCAAGTGGGTCTCAGGCGGAGGCCTTGCATTTAATGCTGATTTGCTATTGCACGATGCCCAATACACTTCTGAAGAATATAAACATAAGAAAGGATGGGGGCATTCTTCAACGGAAGACGCAGCGAAATTTGCAGCTTTGGCTAAAGTCAAGCACTTATTATTTTCCCATTACGACCCTTCACATAATGATGACCAGCTTAAAGAAATATTTCGTTGCTTTGAAGAGAAATGCAATTATAAATTTAAGTATGAACAGGCTGTTGAAGGAATGATAATTGAGCTATAATAATATTATGACATCCGGTGCAAAACAGTTAGAATAATACAGGATAATTTTCACTAACATTAAATATGAATAAAATTAACTGGGGCATCATTGGTTGCGGCGATGTTACTGAATTGAAAAGTGGCCCGGCATTTAATAAAGTAAAAAATTCATCACTTGTTGCAGTAATGAGGAGAGATGCTGCAAAAGCAAAAGATTACGCTCAAAGGCATAATGTCCCGAAATGGTATGATGAAGCGGACCAATTAATTAGTGATCCTGGGGTAAATGCGATATATGTTGCAACACCACCTTCGTCACATGAAGAATATACAATTGCTGCGATTAAAGCCGGTAAACCTGTGTATGTTGAAAAGCCAATGTCAGTGAATTTTTCATCTGCAAAAAATATGATGCAGGTGGCAAATGAATATAATGCAAAGCTTGTTGTCGCTCATTACAGGCGTGCACAGCCCCTATTTAAGAAAATTAAAGAGCTGCTTAATGAAAACGCTATCGGCGATGTAAGGATTGTCAATCTTATTTGTTATAAAAAATCAGTAACAGAACAGCAGCTTTCTGACTCTAAAATTGCATGGCGTGTGAATCCTTTAATTGCAGGTGGTGGATTGTTTAATGATCTTGCACCTCACCAGCTTGACCTTATGATTTATTTTTTCGGTGAAGTAGATAGCGCAACTGGTATTGCCGCCAACCAGGCTCATTTATATAATGCAGATGATGTTGTTGCAGGAAGCATTTTATTTAAAAGTGGGGTTATGTTTAATGGTACATGGTGTTTCACAATTAGTGAAAATAATGAAAAAGATGTTTGCGAAATTATCGGCACCAAAGGAAAAATAAGCTTTGCTGTTTTTGATCACCAGGCAATAACCCTTACAAAAGAATCAAACACAGAAACCATTTCATTCGATAAATTATTGCATGTGCAGCAGCCTATGATTGAAAAAACAGTTGCATATTTTTTAAATGAAAGCGATAATCCATGTAGTGGGGAAGATGGAGTTAAGGTAATGGAATTACTAGATGAGTTTACTCAAAAAAGTTTTAATGTATTTTATTAGAATCAGCGGTTGCGCCTGGTTGCTATATTAAATAGTTTCGATCGCTTTAATTAAGAGTTTGCTTAAAATAATATCTGCCTCACCGGCAACTTTTATTATTTCGCTTATGTCTACGGGTTGAAGATCATCAGGATTACATTCATCCGTAATCACACTTATGGCGGCACATTTCAATCCTATATGATTGGCGACAATTACTTCCGGGACAGTGCTCATGCCCACCATATCAGCACCAATTGATCTTATATAACGGTACTCGGCACGTGTTTCAAGATTTGGGCCGGGCACCGATGCGTAAATACCTTTTTTTAATTTGATTGACAAATGTTTTGCTGCATTGTTCAATTTTGCATTAAGCCTTGTATCATAAGGGCAACACATGTCAACAAAGCGGTTACCAAATGCGGCATCATTAAGGCCACGCAAGGGATTTTCGGGCAATAAATTTATATGATCATCAATCAAAACAAGATCTCCGTTTTTAAAATTATTGTTTATGCCGCCAGCGGCATTGCTCAACAATAAAGTTTCTATTCCTAGTTTTTTCATCACTCGTATAGGAAAAGTAATTTGCTGCATTGAATACCCTTCATAATAGTGATAACGCCCTTGCATAACGAGAATTTTTTTACCGCCAATAGTTCCATAAATAAGTTGTCCTTTATGAAACTCAACGGTAGCGGCAGAGAAATAAGGGATTTCATTATAAGAAATATTTTTTTCAATTGTGATATTATTGATAAGAGAACCCAATCCTGTACCCAACACAATGCCGATAGCCGGTGCTATAATGTTTTTGCCTGAAAGAAATGCTGCACTTTCTTCAATTTGGTTCAATAGATTATTCATATAAATTAAAAGTGAAAAAGTTTTCTCAATGATAATGTATTTATTGATGCGAATATTTACGGTTTATTAATTTCTAATGGGCAATTATATATTTATGAGTAAATTGGTTTAGATAAATCCCTATAATAAATAATAAGATCGTAGCTCAAAATAACTAATCGTGAAATCCGCTCTTATAATTTTTGTAAGAAACCCGGTCCTGGGGAAAGTAAAATCCCGGCTCGCTGCCACACTTGGGAACGAAAAAGCGCTTACAATTTATAAAGCGCTCCTGGCCCATACCCGTAATATTTCTTTTGACCTTCCCGTAGATAAATTTATTTTTTATGAAGATTTTGTAAACCAGGATGATTTGTGGCAAAATAATATTTATAATAAATTCCTCCAGGAAGGTGATGATCTTGGTTGCAGAATGAAAAATGCATTCCAGTCCCTATTTGAAAAAAAGTATGAAAAAATAATAATCATCGGAAGTGATTGTTATGAGCTTTCAACCGGGATAATAATTGAAGCTTATAATTTACTTTCCGAAAATGATGTTGTGGCAGGGCCAGCATCAGATGGTGGCTATTATTTATTAGGGATGAAAAGTTTTATCCCTTGCCTGTTTGATGGTAAAAACTGGAGCAGTGATACTGTGTACTTTGATACTGTCAATCAAATAAAAGCTCTTCAGTATAAATTCAGTTCACTTGATTTATTAAACGATGTAGATGTTGAAAGTGATATTGATTTTGATAAGTTGAACGCGCTTATCCTTTCGTTCTCTTAGTTATTCAATTCCCCATCACTTAAGAAGTGCGTGATATTTATTTTACCTTATTCAATGCAAGCATATTTATCATCAGGCCAGGTAAAGGCTTCTGCCCCTTTCTTTTTTTAAGATCAATGTGCCAGTTCCATTTTTTTACAATGGGGATTTTATGTGTTTCAACAAGTTCAATTAAAGTTCCATCGGGGTCTTCAACGTAGCAAAACCTGCCTTCAGCTGTATCCATTGCATAAGAATTTTTGCTATCAACTGTAAACTTATATCCCAGATTCTCAGATAAATTTTTTAAAGCATCCATGTCAGTTACATCAAAGCACAAGTGAATAAAACCACAATCACCCCAGTACCTGCCGGCGAAAATTTGTTTTGAATCCCTGTTAATATTTTGTACTAATTCAACTTCAACATCACCGAGCAGATTAGTAAATGCACCGCATATAGATTTATTTTTTCTTATTAGAACTCTCCTAAAAACTTCGCCGGAATTATGCGGTACATCAGCAAATGTTGAAGTAATATCATATACTACATCGTTGATGCCTAATAAATTTTTATAAAAATCTAATGATGCCTCTATGTTACTTACACCTATTGTTGCTCCGTAAACACCTCCATTAACGGAACCATTTTTTTTAAACCAATGGTTTGCTTCCGCGATATTGTAAAAATTGCCGTACAGGCCTTTAATCCAAAAATGTGATCGGCCGTTTGGCGATACCATTAATTCAGAAACAATAATTCTGGATTTTTTTTTAAAATGTAGATGAGCATTATGAGCATTACGGCATTTAATCTTTATAGAAAAAATTCCGATATCACCAAATTCGGCATTATAGTTTTGAGGATGGCGTGAAATGAATTGCCACAACTCAAAACCACCGCCACCACACAGGTTTCATAGTTAAGATCGCATGCCGCTGATGTATCTCGTTTCCTGTGTATTGTGTCATTAATTCTGCAGACGCTGTATCATCGAAAATTAAAACATCCATCCCAAAAATATCTTTGTAATAATACTTTGCTTCATGACTATTGACAACACCTATACCAACCTGTTGTATTCCTGTTATCAATTGTTTCATGTTTTGAAAGGAACAAATTTTGCAATAATTAAACAGCCAGGCATTTTAGAAAAGTAATCAATACCTGTAATTAAGTAGTTGCTTGTATTTTTCAACAAGCGCTTCCTGGCTTGCTCCCTGCCTGTACATTTTTATAATTTTTCTATGAGCCTGTTGAACTTTAACCCAGCTGTTGTTTTTGTATTTACGGGCAGACACCAGCACTTTTTCTTTCATAACTGTATAGCGATAGTGTTGCCGGGCTCTTTTTACAATATCATAATCTTCCATTAGCAGTAATTCATTGTTGAAGCCGTTAATTTTTTCAAATATTTCCCTTTTGAAAAAAAGAGTCTGATCCCCTCCATTGCAAATGAACCAATCGAATCGCGTAAAAAAAGCATTGACTTTTAATAAGCTGCTGGCGCTATCAAATTTTGTCTGGAACCTGCCCAGAGAAAAACCTTTTTCCACGAATTCTAAAATTTTAGTATAAAAATTTTTCGGGGGCAAACAATCGGCATGCACAAAGTATAATATGCTTTCAGTTGCAAATGAAGCCCCGTAGTTCATTTGGGCGGCTCTTCCTTTTTTACTGCAACTCACAACTATAGCGCCTTCCTTCGAAGCAATTGACATGGTATCATCAATACTTCCACCATCTGAAACGATTATTTGAACTTTATCTGGCGAGCAGCACTTTAAGCGATCTATAAGCCCGCCTATAAAAAATTTTTCATTAAATGTGGGGATGATAATACTTATTTTTTGGGGTGTTTCCATGATATCAACTTCATAGTCAATCAAAAAACAGGACAATATTAATTACAAATACGGAACTCAAAGCAATTAGGTTTTTCATATAAATTTTAATTGTAAATTATTGCTGCAAAAATGGAATGCCCTAATTGAAACCTGTTGGAATAAAAAAAATTTAGAAAGGAAAAAGATTAATGAATAATCGTATATAAAATCCGATACCTAGCGTATCTCTATAAACGCTTTCCCCCTGTAATAATATTTATTGAGAGAGTCCAGGATTTTAGTTGTATCAGATAAGGGAAGCGTAAAAGGCTGTGCAACTTTATAGGTCATAGAGTCAGTAGTGTACATTATTACATCTCTTCCCATGGTTTCCAGTATGGCGAGGCGTGCCAAGGCGACTTTTTTGTTATTAGTAACTCTAACCACAACATTGAATAGAACACTGTCTGATATTGGTTTCTGAGATATCTTTAAGCTATCAGCCAGGGCATTTTTTGCCAGTGAATCTTTACTAATTGATGAAGTATCAGCTACCGGCATAATATTTTCC
The DNA here is from genome assembly GCA_036007765.1 of Chitinophagaceae bacterium. Classification (GTDB taxonomy): domain Bacteria; phylum Bacteroidota; class Bacteroidia; order Chitinophagales; family Chitinophagaceae; genus Ginsengibacter. The sequence continues at coordinate 7,496 of DASYOM010000109.1, forward strand.
GATTGGGTTATTTCCTTATCATCCTTCTTAAATAAGAAATTCCACGCAGCCCATACCCCGAAACCCAATGCGAATAAAATAAAGATGATTAACAAAATGCGTTTACTATTTCCGGGGGCTTTATGTTGGTAGTCATTAAATAAATTCTCGGCATCATTTTCCTCTATATCATTTTCTGTCGTACCCTTTGGTGCTTCAATTTTTTGTAAAATCAACTGGCCTGGCTTAAATTCCAGTTCCCCGGACTTTAATTTGTCAAGCGTCCCAAGGTTTTGAATTGTAAAAGGCTTTCCTATATTTAAAAACTGGCGGCCAAGCGTAAGAAAAGAATCCAGGTCTGCTGATGCAAGTGGTTTAATTTTTTTAGTGTGCTCAACAATAAAGTCTACAATTGTTTCCTCTTCGCCTGTTTTGGGATCATAATGAAAAGAAACAGCGTTGGCAGGAATAATAACCGGTTTTTCATTGTCTGTGACTTCCGGCAGGGAGATATCCAACTTGAAAGTTCCAATACCCTGCAACGAAATCTGCTTGTTCTTTAATAAATATAATACAAGAGCCTGCTCAATTTTCACAGTGATAGTTTTAATGCAGGCAAACCTACACGTTATTAGCGGAATTCCAAAAAATGTGAATCGCCCGGAGATTTCCGTAAACTTTCGATGGAAAAATTTTCATAGTAAATTTGTTATATGCTTAATAACGAAGAAAAACTTTTTCTGAAGTACTGGGAAAAGAACAGGGGTAGGCAAAAGCATTTTTTATATCAACTCGCATCAGGCCTGCCTTTTGGGCTTCTGTTCGCGCTTCCTGTTTTGGTGGCCGTTATTTTTCACGATTGGTATAAAACAATGGTTTATATATCTGGCTCCCAGGTTATTGTCATAATCATCGGAGTTATACTTATAGCTGTTTTTTTTTCAGTATTCCGAATGAAATTTAAATGGGAACAAAATGAACAACTATATAAAGAGTTAAAATTCAAAGAACAAAAAGATGATGCAGCACATTCTTAAACTTTTTACTCTTTATTTGTGATACCAAACCCTTTAAAGATGAAAATATTTTTAATATTCTTAGTAGCAATTTTTTTTACAACAGGTTGTGTCAAAAAAGATAATACCTGCGGCTACGCGGATTCTGCAGCCGTAGCTCCTGCAGCCGAAGTTCAGCAACTACGGGATTCCATGAGCCTTTATGGGATTACTGCAACTCCACATCCCTCAGGTTTTTTTTATAAAATCAATGCACAGGGTAGCGGTACAAGTGTTGCCAATTTATGTACAAACATTACAGTAATGTATAAAGGAAAATTTTTTGACGGTAGGGTTTTTGACTCAAGTAAAACCGGCGAAGTCCAAAATTTTCAATTGGGCCAGGTTATAGCTGCCTGGCAAAAAGGGGTGCCATTAGTTAGCAAGGGTGGGGATATAGATTTATACATTCCTCCATCACTTGCCTATGGCGCTGATCCTGTCCCAAGATCCGGCCCGGTAGTTATACCTGCTAACTCCTACCTGATGTTTAATGTTCATATTGTAGATATACAATAATATCGTAGATATGCAATAACCTCCCCTAACCCTTTGATGAGGGAACCTAAATCGAATCTCCTCTACACGTAGATAATTTTTTTGAATGAAGGGATTCAAACTTCCACCAGAACGATGGTATGCTCTTATGGGCTCGCTTCTTCTTCTTTTACATAACTTTACTTTTGAAATAAATAATCTTGAGCCACGAAGCAATTTCTGTTTTAGATATGTTCAAAATAGGAGTGGGGCCATCAAGCAGTCACACCCTTGGCCCATGGCGTGCCGCTAATTTGTTCATACAATCATTGGAAAATAAAGATTTGCTCAGTAAAGTTTCAAGGCTGGAAATATTACTATATGGTTCTCTTGCAAAGACAGGTAAAGGGCATGGGACTGATATTGCAGTACAATTAGGGCTTAATGGTGAAGATCCCGTAATATTTGATGTAAATATGATTGAGGCCAGGATCAGTGATATTAAAGCCATGAAGAAATTAATTTTGAATGGCAAATATGAAATTGATTTTGAACCTGATGAAGACATTGAATTTTTAACTACAGAAACGCTTCCCTTTCATTCCAATGCACTTACTTTTTTAGCAGTCTTAAGTAATGATGATCACATTGCTGAAACATACTATTCCATAGGTGGCGGGTTCGTGCGTAAAGAAGGCGAAGAGCTTAATGCAAATGCTGAGGTTATATTGCCTTTTCCTATAAACGACGCGGATGATCTCCAGCACTGGTGTATGAAAACAGGAATGACAATTAGCGAAGTTGTAATGGAAAATGAAAATACATGGAGAAGTGAAACTGAAACCCGTGAAGGGTTATTGAATATCTGGGAGACGATGAAGCAATGTATGTTTAAAGGTTCCCATACACAAGGCATACTTCCGGGAGGATTGAATGTAAAACGAAGAGCAGCAATTTTAAATAAGAAATTAATACAAGACAGGCAGTATTCTGATTTTGATTCATGGGTGACAGCAATCAGGGAAGGAGGCCATGAATTCAAATATATACTTGATTGGGTAAGTTGCTTTGCTCTCGCGGTAAATGAAGAAAATGCAGCATTCGGCCGTGTCGTTACAGCGCCCACAAATGGTGCCGCAGGAGTTGTTCCTGCTGTTCTTGCCTATTATATTATTTTTTGTGATGGTAATAACGATGATAAGATTATCCGGTTTTTATTAACTGCTTCCGAAGTCGGCAGTATATTCAAAAAAGGCGCTACCATATCTGCGGCTATGGGGGGGTGCCAGGCAGAGATTGGGGTTTCATCTTCTATGGCTGCTGCTGCGCTTACTGAAAGTTTTGGAGGCACACAGCGGCAAGCCTTAATGGCCGCGGAGATTGCAATGGAGCATCACCTGGGCATGACCTGCGATCCCATACAAGGGCTTGTGCAAATACCATGCATTGAAAGAAATACAATGGGCGCAATAAAGGCTATAACCGCTTGCCAGCTTGCTCTCCAGGGGGCGCCTGATTATGCTAAAGTGAGCCTCGATACTGTCATAAAAACGATGTGGGATACTGCCATTGATATGAATGGAAAGTATAAAGAGACTTCTGATGGCGGCCTTGCCATAAATGTGCCCCTGAGCTTATCTGAATGTTGATATCATCCTCGTATTTGTAAACAATTTCAAAATGCGGTATCAGATCACGTTTTACATTTGACAAACGTTGCTTAACAATCCAGGAAATTCAACATCGCTTAACATTTCAATTTGAAAAATAATTTATCAGTAAGAGAAATTCAGGAGAGAGATATTTCATTAATTATTGATTATTGGCTTAACGCTGATAAATTATTTCTTTTAAACATGTGTGTTGTGTAAAGGAACTACAGATAATTATATAATTTATAGATGAAGATAACAACAAAAGCTGATTTACTTCCGCTACGCTGGAACTGTTGCTGATAGAGAACTGTAGCCCATTGTTACCACGTCCCCCAGTATTTTGCAAAACCCCTTGTAAGCGGTTCGTGCTTTCATTTTGAAGATCTGGTAATTTTTATTTTTGAAGTTACTCTGCGATTTTTTCGTCTATCCATTTTGGCTTTGTATTCACGAATGTGTCGACTGATTTTTTCCCGCTCCTCTTTTGTTAGAGGTCTTGGGTCAACATAAAAATCGACATCTAAAGGTTCTTTAATAAGTCCCATAATCTACGATTTAAAATATTTTTCAATTAATGCTTTTGCAGGCAATGTATCAATTGTCATAAGGTGTCCGCCAAAATGATATGCGCCTAAAGTTTTTATATAATGTTCAATAAGTTTTGTCTTTGAATGAAATGAAACGAACCCTCCAAAACCTTTTTGAAATGAAAGGCGACAAGCATATGCAACTAAATTTCCCGGCACACCTAAATAAACTTTTGCTTTGCCCTTATTGAAAGGAGCACTTTCAATTAAATGCATGTAAACATGGTCAACGCCAATGCTTAAACTTACCAATCCCTGGATAACATTGGGATTTCCCTGAATTGTCAATTTGTAAACTTCTCTGGCAGGTGCATCAAGTTCACTTTTCCAATTAAACAGCCAACCATTTTTCTTTGCTACTTGCCTAACATCAGTCTTAACTAAATATGAAACGTTAGTCGGAAAACTGTCACCCGTGGTAACGTTTTCGATAGACCTGGTTAAACCGTCAATTTCAAAATCAAGAAAATTTATATCCGCTTTTTTCACTTTTCACAATATACGAAAAGTAGTGTCTTTGAAATTATCAACTTTAAGTTTGAGATGTCACTCAGCATGACCGCTTACGGTACGCATTTATGCAGGCCGGGAAATATAGATCCGTCTGCTCAATGTCATTTAGTTAAGGGTTAAATAGCTCGTCGATAGTTTGTAAATGTTTGATATTTACCTCTCTTTCTTTTTGGTAATGGCCTTGGTG
>DASYOM010000110.1:0-17939 GCA_036007765.1 Chitinophagaceae bacterium
AGATAATTCTCAGTCATCAAACACGACGGGTAGCTTTAATACGACTATTGGTCAAGGTGCAGATGTGGGTCCCTTTAATCTTACAAATGCCACTGCTATCGGCCACGGGGCAATAGTGGATGCTTCTAATAAAGTACGTATTGGAAACAGTGCAGTTACTGTTATTGAAGGACAGGCTCCATTTACTTCACCGTCAGATGGGCGATTCAAATTTAATATACGTGAAGATGTGAAAGGGCTTGATTTCATTTTAAGGTTAAGACCCATTACCTACCAGTTTGATGTAAAACGGTTTGATACATTTCTGCAGCCAGAAGATTATTCCTCAAACGCAAATAAATCCAATGATATTATTGAAGCATCATACAAAGAAGCATCCTCCATCAGGCGCACCGGGTTTATTGCACAGGAAGTAGAAAAAGCAGCAGATGCAATCAGCTATAATTTCAGCGGCATCATAAAACCTAAAACAAAGAAAGAACATTACAGTCTCAGCTATGAATCATTTGTGGTTCCATTGGTAAAAGCAGTACAGGAACAACAGCAAATGATAAATGAGCAGGATAAAAAAATTGGATTACTCCTGCAAGAAATAGATGAACTGAGAAAACTGATTATACATTAAGTAAATACAATTCAAATAATAATTGATCAAAAATGACATACGCTATTGAAGAAACAAACCTTGAACGCCAGCATTTGCTTGCTGAATTTTTAAATCCTATTTCACTTAAAGCGCTTGAAACTATTACATTGCCAAAGAATGCAACAATACTTGATATTGGATGCGGGCCTGGTGATACAACGCTAATGCTTAATGAACGCTTTCAAGGCTCAACTATAACAGGACTTGATGGCGATGCATCATTAATTGAAACCGCTATCGAAGAAAAAAAATTATTATGTCCCAACTTAGATTTTGTTTGCGGAGATGCATTGCATCTGCCATTTGAAGATAACAGTTTTGATTTTGTTTTCAGTCGTTACATGCTTCATCATATTCACAATTCGATTGCTGCGCTAAAAGAAATGAAAAGGGTGTGTAAACACGCAGCTATTGTTTTTGCACAAGATCCCGATGCTAATTTTTTTCAATCATATCCTGAAAACACAACCTATCCTAAGTTTAAAGAAGTAATCAATCATCTTTTTGCAGATGCATTGATTGGAAGAAAACTCATTTCTTACTTCAAAAGTTTGCAGCTTAAAAATATTCAGCATAATGTACAAACCATTTTAGCCGATCATAAAACGGTTCTTAAAAAATTTTATCGCATGACCACTGAAGCAATGAGCAATGCAATACTTCAAAAAAAATTGCTGACAAAATATAAACTTAATGAATTGATAAAAGAACTTGAAGAGATTGAACATGATGAGGATGCTATAGTATTAACACATCCTATAATAGCAGTTTGGGGAACGAAATCTTAATTAAAACTGCAAAAGCAATCATAAACTAAATCACTAAAAATTCAATAAAATGAAAAAGAAATATTTATCAATATTATTCATAGTTCTTTTTGTGTATAGCAATGTTTTTTCACAAAATGTAGGTATTGGTACCTCAAATCCACAGGCTAAACTAAATATAATAGGCACTGGAATAAATTCGCTTTCAGATAATGGATATCTTATGTTGGGATATAATTCTTTATCCAATATCGCTTTGGATTATCATCAAATTCAAGCTCGCAATAATGGGCAGTCTGCTCCACTATATTTAAATTATTTCGGTGGTCAAACCTGGATAGGAAATCCTAACGGTTCCAAAAACTCTGCGCTATTGACAAACCCTGATGGAACAGTGCTAATAGGACCTTATAACCCTGCACCAGGTTATAAATTAACTGTTGAGCCTGCTGGCGCCGGCAATGGCATTTACATAAATGACCCGGGAAATGGGTATAGTTTGTATAGTTTGAAATCAGGTACAACCGGTGGAGGAATACATGTAGAAGTTACCGATAAAAATAATGATAATGTTAATACTATTGAGGCAGTTAATAAAAGCGCAGGTTCAGCTATTTACGCGAATAATGATGGGTCTGTGGGCGGAAACGGAGTGACTGCGTATTCAGGTGCAGGAGGAATCGGTGTTTTTGCATCTTCTCTCTACTGGGGCATATTTGGATCTGGCAGTGTGTATGCAGGGTATTTTAATGGCGATGTATTTTCGAATGGCACATACCTTGGCTCGGATCAAAAGCTTAAGCAAAACATAAATGATGTTTCAAGTGCAATGGAAATTATTAACCAGTTGCATCCAAAGTATTATGAATATCGCCATGATGGAAATTATAAATTAATGAATTTACCCAATGGAGAACATTATGGTTTAATTGCACAGGATGTAGAAAAGGTATTGCCCAATTTAGTGAAGGATACAAAATTTGAAACCAGATATGCAAAGCCTCATACAACAGCAGAAGATATAAAAAATTCAGAGACGATTGATTTTAAAGCTTTGAATTATACAGAGCTTATTCCCATCATTATAAAAGGAATGCAGGAACAGCAGGCTGTTAATGATAAACAACAACAGCAGATAGATGAGTTAAAAAAACTGGTGCAAACATTATCAGGCAATAAATCATCACTAAAATCATCTTTACCTGATAAAAGCAGTGCTTATCTGCAACAAAACTCTCCTAATCCATTTTCCCAAAATACAGTTATCAGTTGTTATATGCCTTCTTCTGTAAAGAAGGCGCAGCTTGTGGTTTACAGCAATGATGGTAAATCATTAAAACCTTATCCGATTAATAATAGCGGTATGAATGAAGTAACCATGAATGCCGACACATTATCATCCGGTGAATATGTTTATGCTTTATTAATTGGTGGAAAAAAGATTGACAGCAAACCCATGATGTTGACCAAATAAAAATTATGACATATACAATTGAAGAAACAGACCTCGAACGACAACATTTGCTTGCTGAATTTTTAAATCTTCTTTCGTTGAAAGTGCTTTCAACTATTCCATTACCTCAGCATGCAAGAATATTAGATATTGGCTGTGGGCTTGGTGATACAACTTTGATGCTGGATGAAAGATTTCCAAACTCAATCATTACAGGTCTTGATGGTGATGCTTCTTTAATTGAAGCAGCAATTGAAGAAAAAAAATTATTGCGCCCAAACTTAAATTTTGTTTGCAGTGATGCGCTGTATCTTCCTTTTGAAGACAATTGTTTTGATTTTGTATTTACAAGATATTGCTTGCAACATATTCCTGAAGCATTAACGGTATTACAGGAAATGAAAAGAGTTTGCAAACCAAGCGGAATTGTTTTTGCACAGGAACCTGATTCAAATTCTTATCAATCGTATCCCGAAGGTAATGCCTATCCAATATTTAAAGAAATGGTGAATACCCTTTTTGCAGATGCAATAATCGGCAGAAAATTGATCCATTATTTCAAATCTCTGCAATTAAAAAATATTCAGCATAATACACAGAGCATTTTAGCCGACCATAATAGTGTGATTAAAAAGTTTTACCACATGACTGGCGAAGCAATGAGCAAATCTATCCTGCAAAACAAATTGATGAATGAAGAAGAGTTTGATGAATGGATAAAGGAGCTGGAGCGAATTGAGCATGATGAAAATACAATTGTTTTAATACCTCCGTCAATAGCCGTGTGGGCAACTAAGGCTGAAGCAGCATCTTCAAATTATATCTATCAGCATGAAAAATAAATTGTCGTTTAACATCATCTTCCGCAGGAGACGATGTTGACACCGCAAATATTTTATTAACCAACTATGTTAAGCAGAAGTATTAGAAAATGGGATTTAGTGCTGATGATGATTAACTCAGTAATAGGTGCGGGTATTTTCGGGTTGCCATCAAAAATATTTAAGTTATCGGGCGTGTATAGTATTATTGCTTTTTTTGTTTGTGCTGTAATTATCTTTATCATTATTTTAATTTTTGCTGAAATAAGCAGCCGTTTCAACAAAACAGGTGGGCCATATCTGTATGCTTTTACAGCTTTTGGACGGTTTCCTGCTTTTATGATGGGATGGCTGTCTCAATTAACCCGCATTGTAATTTTTGCAGCATTAATAAATTTAATGGTAACCTATCTTTCATTTTTCTCATCATTATTCAACAATACAGTAGTAAGAACATGTGTGATCACTTCAGTTATATTGCTGCTTACATCCATAAATTACATAGGTGTTAAAAGCTCTGTACGTGTTACCAACATTCTTACCATTGCAAAGTTGCTTCCGTTGCTTGCATTTATAATTATAGGGTTGTTTCACATAAATATTAATCTTTTTAAATCTGCAAACACGCCAAATTTCTCTTCATTTTCAAACTCAGTATTATTATTAACTTTTGCATTTGGCGGTTTTGAAGGAGTGCTGGTAAACTCAGGAGAAATAAAAAACCCCCGCAAAACATTGCCATTTGCGTTGGTTATATCTGCATTGATTGTTACAATATTTTATTGCTTAATCCAGGTAGTATGTATCGGGACAATACCTGCGCTTGCCTCTTCAGAAAAACCATTAGCAGATGCAGCTACCATGTTTATCGGGCACACCGGAGCTGTTGTAATTAGTATTGGTGCCGTAATATCAATTGTTGCAACATTAAATACAAATATGCTGGTAAGCTCACGACTTCCATTTGCTATGAGTGATGAAGGGCAGCTTCCTAAAATATTTTCATATACGCATCCAAAATATCAAACACCTGTTTGGTCTCTACTTTTTTATGCAGGTATTGCAATCATAATTTCAATAACCGGGTCTTTTATTTATGCTGTATCTATCAGTGTAATCGCGAGAGTGTTGGTATATCTAATAGTTAGCGCATCATTAATAAAACTCAGAATAAAAGATCCAAAAGCAACAAATTATTTTAAACTTCCTTTCGGATATGCATTTGCAATTGTTGGTGTTCTGTTTTCTCTCTGGTTGCTATCAGCTTCTAAGCAAAATGATATACAGGTTATATCAGTTTGTGTAATAGCAGGAATAATATTCTATGTAATATTCAATGCATTTAAAAAGAAAAACAGGCAAATCTTAATACCTGGAGAAAATGCATTACTAACATCAAATACTGAAATAGCAAGTCTATGAAAAATAAATTCCCATACCGCTATTGTGTAATGATTTGTTTCAAGGCATATCTCTCCATAAATAAAATATGTAATCACGATAACAAATAATGCAATGATGGATATTGCTTTACCTGCAAAAAAATATAACTGGCTTATTACAACTGCCATTGTAGTTTCTGCATTGGGATACTTCGTGGATATGTATGATGTTTATCTCTTTAATGTAGTGCGCATACAAAGCCTTACCAGTTTGGGCGTAGCTGAAAAAGATTCGCTAAGCACTGGCATCAGCATTCTGGACTGGACATTTACCGGAATGCTGATTGGGGGCGTAGTGTGGGGAATTCTCGGCGATAAAAAAGGAAGATTAAAAGTTTTGTTTGGTTCTATTATAATTTATTCTCTTGCCACTTTTGCAACAAGCTTTGTTGAAAGCGTAACACAATATAAAATACTTAGATTAATTGCCGGCTTTGGTTTAGCAGGTGAATTAGGCGCAGGTATAACACTTATTTGTGAACTGATAAAGCCTGCGAAAAGAGGTTATGGAACTGTGCTGATAGCAGCAACCGGATTGTATGGAATTGTATTCGCTTCATTCATTGCACATCATTTTTACTGGCGCACTGCATATATCATCGGAAGCTGCATGGGAATTATTTTATTGGTTTTAAGAATCAGTGTTTCTGAAAGCGGAATCTTTAAAAAATCATTAGAAAATGTACATATAAAACGCGGGAATTTTTTAGAGCTGGTTTCCAGCAAGAAATTAGTTTTTAAATACCTGAAGTTAATATTGATAGGGTCACCTGTAACTATAATAGTCAGCATATTAGCTTCAGCAGCACCGGAATTTGGCAAGCAATTCGGCATGAAAGAAATTCCTGACGCAGGTACCGCCCTTGCAGTTTTTTATATTGGAATTTCTACAGGCGAAATCTTTATGACCTTAATAAGTCAATGGTTAAAGAGCAGGAAGAAAACAATATATGTCGCTCTTTTTATTCAGCTTGCCGGCGTACTTTGGTTTCTTTATTTTCCGCCGCAAACATTGTTTGGATTTTATGCAAGATGTGCTGTTATAGGTTCAACTTACTTCCCTATATTACTAACAACTGTCTCCGAACAGTTTGGTACTAATTTGCGCGCCACTGCAACCGTTTCTGCTCCTAATTTTATGAGAGCTATATTCATTCCGCTTTCATTTATTTTTCAACAGGTAAAACCTTCTTTAGGTTTAGTAAACAGTGCAGCATTAGTAATTGTATGTGCAATTTTTATTTCTGCAATAGCTGCGTTTTTCACAAAGGAAACATTTGGTAAAGACCTTGATTATTACGAGATATAATTATCAAAAAATTTCATCAATAATTAATATAAAATGGCACAGCAAAACAAACATTTTCACATGAGCGATGACTATGAACTCCATTCCTCATCACAAAAGCTAACCGGGCGGTATGTTATTCAGCAAACGATTGAAATGGCTAAGTCTCAATTTAAAAATCCACGAAAACTGAAAACGCTGGATATAGCCTGCGGACCAGGCAATCTCACCATTGAACTTCTGCACGCTTTAGAAGAAAGCTTTCCTGCTACAGAGATTGATATCGCAGGGTTAGACTATAGCGAACATAATATAAAGCGTCTTATCGAAAGCTCAGGAAGAACTGTGCACGGTATAGTGGGTTCATTTTATAAATTTCCATCTGAAATAAAAAATGAAGATATTATTTTTTCTAACCATGGTCTTCACTGGCAACCGCCTTACGAGATGAGCGATATAATGTATATGTATTTGGGTTCTGCAGAAAGAGCTCAATATGAAGCACAGGCACTACAAAATTTCAAAACCACTTTAAAAAATATTCATGAATCTATGAAAGATGGTGCCATTGCTGTTCTTCAGTTTGGGCACGAAGGACAAATTCAAAAGCTATGGGATTTAGTTTATGGAATTTTTGATGAATCTCCGTTTAAGGAATATAAAGAAAAAGTGAATTTTCCAGTGTATCATCCTTCGGTTGAAAATATTTATTCTTTCCTTAAAGAAGTCGGATTTGCCGAAGAAAATATAAATATCAAAACTTTTTCGGAGGACTTAAAAGAAGATACTGCATTGGCTATTACTAATTTTTTCAGGGGATTCACTGAACCCGGAATCGGGCAGTTCTTCACGCAAACTAATGTGGAAGCTTTCTATAAAAAAATAGAAGAGAAGTTGAATGAAATTGACATTGATGAATTCAGGAAAGGTTTACTGTGCAGCACTTTAATCAAATTAAAAAAAGCTATTTAATTTTTTTTCAAGGAGAAAATAAATTTCCAAATCGGGATATTAATCCCATCAATAATTTACAAATATGATTTACACCATTGAAGAAAAAAATTTGGAGCGCCAGCATTTGCTTGCAGAATTTTTAAATCCAGTTTCGCTGAATGCACTTAAAAATATTTCGTTACCAAAAGATGCAACCATATTAGATGTTGGTTGCGGTCTTGGAGATACAACGCTTATGCTGAATGAGCGCTTTCCGGGTTCAGCAATTACAGGTCTTGATGGTGATGCATCTTTGATTGAAGCAGCCATCGAAGAAAAAAACTTATTCCATTCCAATTTTGATTTTGTTTGCAGTGATGCCCTCCATCTTCCGTTTGAAGACAACAGCTTTGATTTTGTTTTTACAAGATATTGCCTTCATCATCTTCCATCTGCACTTGATGGATTGAAAGAAATGAAAAGAGTTTGCAAATCCGGCGGAATTATTTTTGCGAATGAGCCGGATATAAATACTATTATATCATATCCGGAAAGCTGGGCTTATCAAAAACACAAAGAATATTTAAACCTGCTTTTTGCAGATGCATTACTTGGCAGAAAGCTGATAAGTTATTTCAGGCAATTGCAATTGCAAAGTATTACGCATCACGTTGAATCTGTGATTGGAGATCAAAATAATAATGTGAAAAAATTTCTCGCCATGACAGGCGTTGCTATCGGCGATGCGTTGATGAAAAATAAACTGGCTACAAAAGAAGAACACAAAGCCTTGTTACAAGAGCTACAAAGAGCACAACATGATCCTGATACAATTATTATTATGGCACCAGGTATTGCCGTATGGGGAACGAAAACGGACACGTTATCATCAAATTATATCTATCAACATGAAAAATAGAAGGTCATTTTTAAAAGCAACTTCCGCAGCGGTGATGAGTTCAACGTTAATTTCTTTACCGCAATTCAGCTTTGCAAATCATGCAAACAAAAATGGCATTGTGAAAAATGCAGATGAAGGAGAAACATATTTTGTTAGAGAAAATACTCCGATAACAATCAAAGTCTCAAAGAAAACAGACAACATTGATTCAGTTTCAATTTGCACAGAAGAAATAATGCCTGGAAACGGTATACCAATCCACAAACACTTAAATGAAGATGAAACGTTTTTTTTCCATAAAGGCAATGGTACTTTTATTTTGGATGACCAGGAATTTACTGTTACCGAAGGCAGCATCGCCTTTGTTCCAAGAGATACTTGGCATGGATTAAAAAATACAGGCAACGAATTACTGGTTTTTACATTTGGTTTTTCACCCGCTGGATTCGAAGATTTTTTTAGACAAATCGGGACAATAAAGGGGGCAACGTTTAAAACAAAAACACAGGAGGAAATAAAACTGCTTGCAACAAAGTATGGGATGATCTATAAATAGTACAACATGAAAAATAAATTTCCATATCGTTACCGCGTATTGATAATGTTATTCTTTTTAATTCTTATTACTTACCTCGACAGAATTTGTATTTCGCTTGTTGGTGTAAGAATAAAAACTGAATTTAATTTAAGCAACACGCAATTCGGTTATGTGCTTGGTGCATTTGCATTGGCGTATGCTTTGTTTGAAATTCCTGCAGGTATTTTGGGCGATAGAATCGGGCAGAAAAAAGTTTTCATCCGCATTGTAATCTGGTGGTCATTGTTTACTGTATTAACAGGTGCAACCACAGGTTTTATCACATTAATCTTTACACGCTTTTTATTTGGAATGGGTGAAGCAGGCGCTTTCCCAAATGGGTGCGGCACTATATCGCGTTGGTTTCCTGTTGCTGAAACTTCAAAAGGCACATCGTGGTTAATGATTGGGTCAAGCAGCGGTGCAGCTATCGCACCGCTAATTGTAGTTCCGCTTGCAGTAGCTTATGGATGGCGTGCTCCATTTTTTGTAAACGGATTGATAGGATTGGTTTGGGTGATGGTATGTTTTGTATGGTTTAAAGATGAACCTGGAGAAATGAAAAATATTTCCGAAAAGGAAAAATTACTGATTGAAAATAACCGCCGCTTTATTAGTCATGAACAAAAATTTCCATGGAGCATTGCTTTAAAAAACCGTAGCTTATGGGCATTGGCATTAGCGTCTTTTTGTTCACAATGGGCGCTGTATTTTTTTATAGCATGGATGCCAGTGTATTTGCAGGAAGGAAGACATTTTTCTGAAACGGCAATGAAGTTTACCACTTCGTATTTGTTTGTTGTTGGAATAATTGGCGGGTTGTTCTCTGCATTTTTTATTGACCGGTTCGTTAAAAAAAAGGGTATTAAACTTGGCCGCCGGTTAATTGGTATGGTTGCATTGGGCGTGATGGGTTTATTATTTATCACCGCAGCAATAACCACCAGCAATGCCATTGCATCTGCCTGCCTTATGTTTTGCTATTTTTTTATACCGGTTAATGGGATAAATTATTTTTCTGCCTGTGTTGATATCGGAAAAAACAAAGCAGGAACCGTAGCCGGCATTATTAATTTTTCAGGAAGCATGGGCGCTTTTTTTCTTTCTATTGTATTTGGAAAAATTGCTGATGTAACACACAATTTTAATACACCGCTGTTTGTAGTTGCAGGCGTTTTATTTGCCGGTTGTTTATTGTGGCTGCTGGTAGATGCAAGCAAGCCATTCACTGAAAAAAACGCAGTGAATGTTTATAAAATAACTGCCGGTGAAGAAGATTTCGTTAGAAATTAAAATCACCTTATCGCTTGTACTAAACTGAATTTCAAAATATGTTTAACAAAGCAATATCATAACCACATATAAGAAACAAATGTAAAGCAACACAAAAGATGAAGCGCCCCAAAGCAATGAAGCCAGAAGCAAACGATGCAACTATTAAAGGTCAATATCCTGAATTTGAGGGCTGGACATTTACTGCCAGAGAAGCATTACGTGTACGTAAGGATTATACTTTAAAAGATTTCAGAGAAGTAAATCCTAATACAAAATATTCATGGTTACATATGAACGAATTTATGCCATCTGCCACTATTAGGCGCCTGGGTGATATTTCAAAATTGCAGTATTCTCTTAAGCCTGAGATTGGAAAGATAAAAGTTACTAATGCTATTGATGCTCTTACTCTGGAAGAATATATTAAGCTTTCAGAATTGCAGGGAATAATAATTGTTTATAAAGGGAAAATCGTTTACGAAAGATATCCCCGTATGTGTGCTTTCGATAAACATCTTTATTTTTCTGTCACTAAAACATTTGCCAGTGCTTGTATTGCAATACTTGAAGATGATGGGAAAATTAATGTGCAAGACACCATAGGCAAGTATCTTCCCGAACTGAACAAAAGTGACTGGGCGAAAGTGAAGGTTACTGATATATTAAATATGGCCTCCGGAATGACAGCCCAGTATGATGATCCCGGAGCCAGAACTGATTCTAACAATCTTTATTTTCAATTTGAAAGTGCCTTGGGGATCCAAATAAAAACATCCGCCACAGAATACGATGTTTGGAGTGCGCTCAATAAAATGCACAGAATAAAAGCACCCGGCATTTCTTTTGAATATGGAGGTCACAATACCATTATACTTACATTACTTGTAGAGCGAATAACAGGTAAGCCATTTGCTGAATTTGTTAGTACACGCATTTGGAATAAAATTGGGGCGGAAGCAGATGCTTATTTTGGTTTATCGCCTCAGGGTATTGCCGTGTCTTCAGCTGCGATGAATAGTACGCTGCGTGACCTGGCACGTTATGGCTTGCTATTTACCCCAAGCTGGAAAAAAGTAAGTAAAGAAAAGATTATTTCAGATGCGTATCTTAAAAAGATACAAAAAAGAGGTGGCAATACTGAAATATACGACAAAGGAGGGTTTGGAAAGCGCATGATAAAAGAGTTGGGCGAAAAGCCAACCCATAATAGTTATCAATGGGATCTTGTGATGGATGATGGCGATTTTTTTAAAGCAGGTATCAACGGGCAGGGGCTTTACATTTCCCGGGCAAAAGATTTAGTAATTGCCTGTTTCTCACATGGCGATTATATCCCCGGAGTTAGCGTAGCTTATTTGTCAAGAGCAATAGCTAAATCATTCTAACGTGATAAAAATTAATAGTATAAATAACTCATTAATTAATTATTTATCTATCTATGATAAATATTTTAGTGCCGACAAAAGAGAGTAGCTTACAAATTAAAATCAAATAGCCATGATACTTTCTGATACTTCTGCTCTTGTTTTAAATTGGACTTCTAAAGATATTTGGCAAAGCCAAAATGCAAAAGATTATTTTAAACATCTTGATCTAAGTTCTGCAGATATTTTATATAAAAAATTTGACAAACACCTGGATTATATTCAAAGCCAGATTTAACCAACAGGAAATTTTTGTACGGAAATGTGCAGTTGAATTTTTGGAACAATGTAAAATTGAAAATGTTATTGGCCAGGTAGTAATACTTGCTGCAGGCATTGATCCTTTATCTCTTACACGTGGGTTGTGGCTGATCTTTGCAGACGTCGTGATTGTAAGTGTGGGATGGTCATTTAATTCGCCGCCCCATTTTATGTCGTTTGGTGTTGTTAGTGCAATTGGAATGAGCTTGATTATTCTTTCCCTTTTAATACACCTTCCATACAAGCTGATTTTAGCTTTCGGAATTACCGTTATTGCTTTGCATAATTGTTTAGATAATATTCATTTTACAGAAGGATCATTTGCTCAATTTATCTGGTCTCTTATTCACGAAAGAAAAATATTTAAATGGGGTGATGGATATACATTTTCGGCTTCGTATCTTTTTCTTGCATGGGCAGGAGTAATGGCAGCAGGATATTGCTTGGGAGCAATTTTTAAACCTGGTTTCGATAGCTTAAAACGTAAGTATGTTTTGAGATATACAGGATTGTTTGCGATAGTTTTATTTTTTGCACTCCGCTATTTTAATCTCTATGATGATCCTTCACACTGGCAAAACGGTGCTACTGCCACACAAACTGTAATGCTGTTTTTTAATGTGCAGAAATATCCGCCATCACTGTTATTTCTTCTTGCAACTCTTGAACCCGTACTGTTGTGTTATCTTTTATAATTGACAGAAATATTTCGTCTCCCAATCCTTTTGTTATTATAGGAAGAGTACCCTTCTTTTATTACGTTTTGCATATTTATCTTATACATTTTATTGCTATCATTGTTGCAGTATCAACAGGACATCCATGGACAGATATGATTACTACATCATTTATTTTTAACGCAGAAAAACTAAAGGGAACTTATGGCCTTTCTCTTGTATGGGTTTACGTTATATGGATTTTGGTTGTAGTTGCTTTATATCCTTTATGCAGGTGGTATAATAATTAATAAACAGCAACATAAAAATTGGCAATGGTTAAGTTATCTGTAATTATTCTCTTCAGTTTGGGCACGAAGGACAAATTCAAAAACTATGGGATTTAGTTCATGAAGTTTTTGATGAAACTCCATTTAAGGAATACAAGCAGATAGTAAATTTTCCAGTGTATTTTCCTTCTGTTGTCAATATTTATTCGTCTCTTAAAGAAGTTGGATTTGTAGAAGAAGCAATAGACATTAAAGCCTTTGCCCAGGATTTAACCGAAAACACGGCATCTGCTATTACCAAATTTTTTCGTGGGTTTACAGAGCCGGGAATTAGCCAGTTCTTCACTCAAAATAATGTGGAAGCTTTGTACAAAAAAATAGAAGAGAAGCTTAATGATATTGACGTAAATGAATTTAGGAAGGATTTATTGCGTAGCACTTTTATTAAATTAAAAAAAGCCAGGTAATTTTTCTATTCAGTATCCGGAACTATTTTGAAAGAAAAGGGAAGTTATAAAATTCAAAATGTTTGTAACGCGCTGCAATACGGAATGCGAAAACCATATTGAATCTAAATTCACCTCTTACTTAATCCTACGTTGTGGCGTACACGCAATTAAAAAAGAGATACCGCTAAATGCCAATGCTTCAAATACACTTGTTATTTCATTGCCTTTGGATCCGTATGGATCTGCAAAAGCTCTTGGGATATGTAGTAATATAAACCAGAGGAAGAGCATTATCCCAAGCAGTAAACTAACAAATTTTAATTTGATTTTGAGAATTATGCAAACACCAGCGCCAATAAGTGCCACGCCGGCAAAGTAAGTCCAGAAAGTATGGCCGGGCATCCATGCGGGAACAAGTGTTGCCACAAATTCTGTATAAAGAAAATGATCAATCCCAAAAACTATCATCGTTATTGAAAAGAAAATTCTTCCGATAGTGATAAAAGTATTTAACAAATTATCAATAGATGATGTGTTGTAATGCAATCTTCCTTCACCATAAGAGCCAGCTATAACAAAGGCTCCCCCGGAAAAGGCAAGTTCCTTTAACGTATCTGTCCATAACCCCAAATGAAAAGAATATGGACTAAAAAATAATTGATAGGTGACGTGGAAAGCTAAGAAGAATAATAAGAAAGCGATTCCCAAAATAAGTGAAGTTGTCCTTGCATTTTTACTAATAAGTATAATAATAGCGGCTATCACTAAAGCCGCGCCTGCCAGGTATGCGCATACACTAAGCCCGGGAAGTTGTGACGGCCATTGCGGTAAAAATACTGGTCGAAAGTCTGCATAAATAAACTGCTGAATGCCAATACCTGCAATACCAATAGCATAAAAAGCACGGCCTGCTCGGACAAGATTTTTCATGTTACAGCTTTATAATTTTAAATAAATTTTTTATGAACATTTGCCAGCAGTCAATCATGAACAAAGTAAAATTTTTATTTAGTTAATCCAAACCGTTAAAAATATTTTTCAGGGCTGCCCTAATATGTATCTGTTGTAGATTGTTTCTGTTCTTGCTGATCTTTATTATTTCTTGATTGACCGCAATCCAAAAGGATTAGGACAGTTATTATTAGATAGAAGAACTTTTTCATGATCATGTTTTTAAAAATTGTATTTAAATCGTAAATCATTGAATTTAAAGTTCCGCTTTATAACTAATCGATTTTCATATACACTCTTTTCATTTTACTTTTGAAGTTTACAGGTCGGAACCTATCTTTTCAGATACCGATTCTGCATCAACCTTTCAATCACTTCAGTTTTTAAATTTCTGCTCACAGGAAGCTTTTTATTGAGAACATTTACATGGCCTGCTTCTATGCTATCAACTTTTGAAATGGCTACGATAAATGATTTATGAATTTTTAAAAATTTATCCGCCGGTAAATATTCTTCCAAAGCTTTAAAGGTGAGGTAGGCTGTGTATTTTTTCTCTTTAGTATGAATGCAAACATAATTTTGTAATGCCTCTGCGAAAAAGATCTCATCCAAAAAAATCTTTTCGATCCTGTTGCCGGTTTTTACATAAAAGAAACTGGCATCATCATTTTTTATTTCATTTGGGAATTGCTTTGTACGAACTTCAAAATATTCTTTGGCTTTAAGAGCGGCTTTTACAAAGCGGTCAAATGAAATTGGTTTCACAAGATAATCCAGCGCATTCACGTCGAAGCCCTGTAAGGCATATTGAGGATAAGCCGTAGTAAATATTACCTGCGGCGCATGCTGTAGTGACCTGTAAAAATCCAGGCCCGAAAGTCCGCTCATTTCAATATCAAGAAATATAAGGTCAACGGCTTGCCGCCCTGGAATATTCATTGCTTTTAGGCCACTATCATAGATTCCCGCGAGGTGTAAAAAATCTATTTCATCAATATATTCTTTCAGGCCTTTGCAGGCCAATGGCTCATCATCAATAATTATACAGTTTATCATAATGCTCTATATTGTTTTAACTGATCCCGCTCTTAGGTAATCTCAATTTCCAAATGCACCTTATACCATCCCTTATCTTCGCTGATATCTAATGTATGTTTGCCTGGATAGAGCAGTTCAAGCCTTCGTTTTACATTTATCAGCCCGATGCCGCCCCTGTCATTTTTCTTTATGCTCTTGCCGTTAGTTGTATTCGATACTTTGAAAAACATACGATTGTTTAGCCGGCTTACATCGATGTGCACTTCATTATCCTCCTTATCAAAATGCGATAAATGTTTAAAAGAATTCTCCACAAAAGGAATAAGTAATAATGGCTCTATCAAAAAATCTTTTACGTTCTCTGATTGGTTAAAAGCTATTTGAAAATTCTCTCCTTTTCTCAATCGCTGCAGTTTTACATAATCATTTAAATAGCACATTTCTTTTTCAACCGGTATTTTTTCTCCGTTGCATTCATACAACTGGTAGCGAAGCATCTCAGAAAAGCGATGCAATGCGTTTCTTGCTTCTTCATTTTTTTTATCAATAAGAAAGAAAACCGAATTAAGTGAATTAAAAAGAAAATGTGGGTTGATCTGCTGTTTTAAAAAATTTAATTCGGCCTCCGCTTTTTCTTTGGCCATTTCACCAATGCGCCTTTGTGCTTTGGCATAATCTGTAAGAATTTTAAACGCAGCACCGGTACTCACCAGCAATACATGCGGAATAAAATTATCATAAATGCGCGTTTTAAAATTATCCCAAATATTAAAATCCTGGTTCATTAGCATGTGGCCGATTATATTTATTTTCCAAAGGGTGGAAGCGGCAATCATTGTAATATAAATCATAGAAAAAATTACATACTGCTTCTTATATAAAAATTTGGGGATTAAAAAAAGATTGGTGATATACACCAACAACGCCAGGTCAATCACTTTCACCGCAATAACTTTCAAAGCCATCGTATTGCTTGAAAAATCCTGGTATCTCAGGTAATACCATAGCCCGAATACGACCAGCCAGAAAAGAACATGGTGAAACTTGTATCGTATCAAAAAACTATTTTGCATTTGCAAATAAAGTTACTGATTACTCCTTTTGCAAATAGCTTAGATCAATGGCACGATTTACAGGATGAAATGCAGTTTCATGATAGAAAGCTGTTTGCAGTTCATTCAATGCGTTTCATGTAAATTATTTTAGACTTATCTGCAAAACAAAAATATTTGTGTTCTAAAATAATGATTCATGAAAACAATACTATTATGCTGCCTGGCGGCAATGATCATTTCGTTCAGCAGTTGCGGCCAAATCAGTTCCCAGCAAAAATTATCTGTTAATAAAAACGAAATCAAGGTTGGTGGAAGTTGTGAAGGCTGCGAAGCAATTTATGAAAGCCCTGTGCCTTTTGAAGATTTAAAATCTGTTGTAACACTTCCGGATTTTAACGAGACAGGCCCGCAAGTGGAAATAAGCGGCACTGTTTATAAAGCTGATGGTAAAACCCTTGCCCCTAATGTTGTCTTATATATTTATCATACGGATCAAACAGGTCATTACTCACCAAAGGGAAATGCAACTGGATGGGGAAAGCGGCATGGGTATATAAGAGGCTGGGTAAAGACAAATGCAAAAGGAGAATATAAATTTTATACCCTCCGTCCGGCTGCATATCCTGAGGGAAATGCAGCCGCACACATACATGCTATCGTAAAAGAACATGGAAAAAGTGATTATTGGATTGATGAATATGTGTTTGACGATGACCCTTTAGTTAGCCCTGATTTCAAAAATAAAATGCCACAGCGTGGTGGCGTGGGCGTTATAAATCTTCAAAACAAAAACGGGATTCTTACCGGGCATCGTGATATCATACTTGGATTAAACATTCCGGATTATCCAAAACAAAATGCTTCGGCTTTTTCTTCAGGATTAGAAGTTGGGAGTAATTGCCCTGCCTTTGATCCTTTGCATATTTCCGGCACTGATGCAGGAAAGAAAGCTTGCCCAATGTGTAAATACGGCTATGGTGAGGGTCTTATAATCTGGATAAATGACCCATCAATTTCTATTATAAGTTCATTTGCGATTATGCTTGACAATGAAATTCAAAAAAGAGGGCTCAAAAATTTTCGTGTGTTTCTTGTTTATATAAAGCCACAATCAGAAGAAGAAGATGCGGCAATAAAAAAATTAATTTCATGGACAAGCCAAATGAATATAAGAAATGTGGCAGTTACCATAGTGCCATCTGCTACTGATGAAAAAACAGCAGGAGCTTATAATATAAATCCTTCTCCAAATGTTTTTAATACTGTTTTTATTTATAAGAAAAGACACATTGCTGATAAGTTTATAAACATAGATTATGATGAGGCATCTTTTGAAAAAATAATGAAAGTGTTTTAAGTAAATAATTAATTAGCCTTCCTGGATGGAAACAAGGATAATGATCATCTTATCCCGCCAATACCCACGTATCCTTACTTCCTCCACCTTGTGATGAATTTACGATCATTGACCCTTCTTTAAGTGCGACCCGTGTTAAACCGCCTGGCACTATATTTATTCCATCAGGGCCATATAATGCGAACGGCCTTAAGTCAACGCGGCGTGGCTGTAAAATCCCGTTTATATAGCAAGGAGTAGAAGAAAGGCTAATGATCGGCTGCGCTATAAAATTCCTTGGCTCAGCATTAATGGCATCTTTAAAAATTTGCATTTCTTCATCGCTGGCAGTATTGCCCATAAGCATTCCATAGCC
>DASYOM010000111.1:0-20361 GCA_036007765.1 Chitinophagaceae bacterium
ATGTAATAGCAAAAGACTTTTTCCCTTTTCCTAATTTCTCACTTTCGAAAACATCAAATAGCTTAATGCCTGTAAGTTTTGATAAATGCAAAGAGATTACAGATTTTTCAACTAATTGATAAGAGACTGTTTTGTCTATTATTACTGAAAGATCCCGGTTTACGTGGGGAAATTTTGCTATTCCCGAAAATGAAAGATTATTATTTTTTGCAAGATCCATTAATCGATGCCATATTATCCTTAAGTAAAATACAGGTTGTTTTATCGAAAATTTATTAAGTTGATTTGGTAGAATATTTCCCCCTTCCGCGATAAAAATTTCATCGTATGTTGCAATAAAAGATTCGGACAAATCCTCAATATTATTCGGAGAAAACTGGAAATTTTTTAACCCGGCAAATCTCAAAAGCGCATTACAAATGCCTTTTACAAAATAAATATCAGTTTTTACTTCTTTTTCTTTCCATGTGCTAAGTATCCGGTTCCCTGTAAAATATAAGGCAAGATTTTCCTGCTCATCATACTTTGCTATTCCCTTTGTCGAATATGTATTTCCAAATTCAAAAAGAAAGAGATCATTATTCTTCCTGTTTAAATTATAAGATATGCTCTCAAGGCCTGTGGGAAGCATAGTTGGCCGCATTATATTAAGATCTTCGCTAAGGCTATTTATAATTTTAATAGTTGAAGCAAGAATATCATCTTTAAAATACTTGCTGTTTGTAATGGAATTTGTAAATATTTCCGAAAATCCATTGCCAGTTAACCAGTCTGCAATCTTATCCTTCATAGCTGTTTCAAATACTCCTGTTTCAATAGCGGCAGTCATTTTAATTACAGATGGTATCTCAATATTATCAAGGCCATCTATTCGCATGATTTCTTCAATTAAATCTGCCGGTAAGGTAACATCAGGGTTACTAAAAGGAACCGCAACAGTAATATCATCTATTCCTTCTTTTACTATCGAAAAGTTCAGGCTTTTTAAAATACCTTTTATATTATCCAGGTGATAGTGCTTGCCACTAAGCCTTTTCAAATAATGATTTTTCAGAATTATCTCAGTTTGCTCTTTTGGTGCAGGATATACATCAACAATATCTGAAGAGAACTGGCCTCCGGCGATTTCTTTAATAAGTAACGCCGCCCTTTTTAAAACATTTACAGTGTTGCTTATATCCACACCTTTTTCAAACCGTATCGCGGCTTCGGTCCTCAGGTTATGCCTGAAAGATGTCTTGCGGATTGAAGAAGGACTAAACCAGGCACTTTCTAAAAAAACATTCGAAGTGTTATTTGTAACCCCACTGTCAATTCCGCCAAATACACCACCAAAACACATTGGCTCCTGCTCTCCATTACATATCATCAGATCTTCCTCACATAATTTACGTTCCTTATTATCCAATGTTATAAAAGAAGTATTTGCTGATAAATTTTTTACAATTATTCTTTTCCCTTTTATTTTGTCTGCATCAAATATGTGTAATGGCTGACCTGTTTCGTGTAAGCTAAAATTTGTAATATCCACAACATTATTAACTGGTCGAACTCCTATACTTTTAAGTTTGTTCTGCAGCCACTCTGGCGAAGATGCCACAGTAATCCCGGAAATACTTATGCCGGCGTAGCGGCGGCATGCTTCAGGATTTTCTATTTCCACTTTGATTGATAATTTACTATTGTCTGTTTTAAAATTTTCTTTGAAAGGGGTAATCACTTTTACCGCAATTCTTTCCTGATGCGATATATAGGCACATATATCTTTTGCAACTCCCAAATGACTCATTGCATCAATGCGATTAGGAGTTAGGCCTATTTCCAGAATCCAGTCAAAGTAAGTTTTATAGTAATCTGATATCGGCGTTCCCGGCATAACATCTTCAGGAAGAATAATAATACCCGCATGGCTTTCACCAATTCCTATTTCATCTTCGGCACATATCATACCCATGCTTTCTACTCCCCTTATCTTCGCTTTTTTAATAACAAAAGGATCGGCATTTAAAGGATGAATAGTCGCTCCAACAGGTGCCAAAACCACTTTTTGGCTTAAGGCAATATTAGGAGCTCCACAAACGATCTGCAGCGTTTGACCCTGGCCGTTATTTACAAAAGCCACTTGCAATTTATCCGCATCCGGATGTTTTTCGATAGAGATTACTTCTCCAATAATCAATCCTTCCAGGCTATTGGCAATTTCTTCGTATTTATGCAGGCTTTCGAGCTCAAGCCCGACTGATGTTAAGATTGATCCTATGTTCTTTGGACTATCTGCCATCCCGGGCCTCATTGCATCATCAGGTAAATACTCCTTGATCCAGTTGTAACTTATTTTCATGTGTTTTTAATTATTATCATCTGAGTGCTCCCGGGGGAAATCCAAAAATAAGAAAGAAGCGCCTCTAAAAGCAATTGATCTTGCTTAACTTCTTTTCCATGGCATGTTTCAGATAAACTGTATCAATTTACAAGTCACAAATCACGAAACAGGCAATTTCTATTACGAATTTTTTAATTCAAAAACGCACAACAAATTGGATTCTTTTCTGCACAGCCTGTTGTTAACTATTAAAAAAAAATTGACTAAAAATATTTTAAATTGTGGGGAAGGACTTAACAATTGTTAATAAGTGCCATCTTTCGGAGTATTCAATTGTGAATGGAAGTGGTATAAATATAAGGGCTTAACAATTTATTTAAATAGAAAATAGTACTTTACCTTAGTCGCCCTATCGAAAATTACCACCCCCAAAACATAAATATTTAATTTTCACTTTAGAAAAGCTTTACGATAAAAATGGATCTTACTAACCTTAATATAGATAGAAAATCGAGGCGCAAAAGCGGCTCTCTTGAATTAGGAACTATGATGTTTGGCAAAGTGCCTCCCCAGGCAAAAGATCTGGAAGAAGCAGTGCTTGGAGCTATTATGTTAGAAAAAAATGCATTCGACGTCATTATTGAAATACTAAAACCTGAATGTTTTTATGTAGAAGCAAATCAACGAATTTTCAGGGCGATGCAGGGATTACAACAAAAAAATTCTCCCATTGATTTACTTACGGTGGTAGAAGAGCTAAAATTCAGAGAAGAAATCGACCTGATAGGGGGGCCTTTTTATATTACAAGGCTTACTAATTCAGTTGTTTCATCTGCCAATATAGAAACTCATGCAAGAATAGTTCTTCAAAAATTTATTCAAAGGGAACTTATAAGAATAAGCGGTGAAATTATTGGCGATGCATACGAGGATAGTACCGATGTTTTTGATTTGCTTGATGATGCAGAAACCAAGCTTTTTGAAATTACCAATAATCATCTAAGGAAGGACTATGCGAGTATTGACACTGTTTTGGTAAAAACTATTCAACGTATTGAAGACCTCAGAACCAGGCAGGATGAAATCACAGGAATACCAACTGGCTTTAAATCAATTGATCATATTACTTACGGATGGCAGCCATCAGATCTTATAGTGCTTGCGGCACGGCCTTCTGTCGGTAAAACTGCATTTGCGCTTAACCTCGCACGTAACGCTGCACTTCATCCTACAAAGCCTACTGTGGTTGGTTTCTTCTCTCTTGAAATGAGCGCGGGCCAGCTTGTCCAAAGAATTCTCAGCGCGGAAAGTGAAATATGGCTTGAAAAAATTGCAAGAGGCCGGCTGGAAGAACATGAGATGAAACAATTATATAAAAAAGGCATCGAAAGGCTTGCCTCTGCGCCCATTCATATTGATGATTCTGCCGCCCTCAATATTTTTGAATTAAGGGCTAAGTGCAGAAGATTAAAAAACAAACACAATGTTGGCCTTATAATAATTGATTATTTACAACTCATGAGTGGGGCTGGTGAAAACCGTAACAGTAACAGGGAGCAGGAAATTAGCCGCATATCAAGAGATTTAAAAGGGCTTGCAAAGGAATTGAATATTCCGATAATTGCACTTAGCCAGTTGAGCCGGGAGGTAGAAAAAAGAAAAGAAGGAAATAAAATGCCCCAATTAAGTGACCTGAGGGAATCCGGTGCAATCGAGCAGGATGCCGATATGGTTATGTTTTTATACCGTCCGGAATATTACGATATAACTTCCAACGAACTCGGAGAAAGCAATAAAGGTGAAACCCATGTAAGAATTGCAAAACATAGGAATGGCCAGCTGGATACTATAAAATTAAAAGCCCTTTTGCATATTCAGAAATTTGTGGAAGACGATGGTGATGATTTCAGCAATAATCTTCCACAAGGGGGTAGTTGGAAACCTGTTAAGGATATTGATAGTGATGGGGCTAAACTTTATATACAAAAAGGAAGCAAAATGAATGACGGAGAGTTTGATGATGAGACTCCGTTTTAAAGTCGATGCAATTACCTTATTTTTTCGAAGAGAATATTCCAACTTCAGGGAACTTCTTCCTAAGCGAAGTAAGTTCGAAGCATATAGCGCAGGTATTGCGAATGAAGGAAGGCGAGGAATTAAATATCATTAACGGTAAGGGAGATTTGCTAACTACCTCGGTTGTTATCGCAAATAAAAGAAAGACAGAAGTTACCATCAAAAACTGGAAAGCTTATTCCAAATCAAATCAAAAAATTTCTGTTGCAATTTCACCTATTAAAAATAATAACCGTTTCGAATGGTTTTTAGAAAAGGCTACAGAAATAGGTGTATCAGAAATAATTCCTGTTATTTGTAACAGAACCGAAAAGAATAGCATGAAGGTGGAGAGGATGCATAACATCATCGTAAGCGCTATGTTGCAAAGCAGGCAAGCATGGATGCCTGAACTTAAAGAGACGGTACAATTTCCTGAGATAATAAAGAGCGCAGGTTACGAACAAAAATTTATTGCGCATTGTAATGATAGTGAGAAAAAAACATTGAAAGGTTTTGACACTGGCAATTTTTCACGAATAATACTAATAGGGCCTGAAGGAGATTTTACTGAAAACGAAATTAATGCTGCAGGTCAAAATAATTTCATTCCTGTGAGCCTTGGAGAAACAAGATTAAGAACAGAGACCGCAGGAATTGTCGCTGCGGTCTTACTAATGAATAAATTTTAGAAATAAATGTTTGATCAGCATCATTCCTGAACCACAAGCCTGAAACCATTTCCATGAATATTTACGATTTCAATGCTGGAATCGTTTTTTAAATATTTGCGAAGTTTCGCAATGTATACATCCATGCTCCTTCCATTAAAATATGTATCGCTTCCCCATATTTTTTTTAGTGCAGCTTCCCTTGGCAACAAATCATTTTTGTATTCGCAAAGCATTTTCAGCAATTCATTTTCTTTAGGCGAAAGTGTTTGTACATCTTTACCTACTCCCAGCTGCCGAAGGCGTGGATTGAAATGATATTGGCCGAGGTCATATTCAGCGTTGGCTTCTTCACGATGTAATTCTTCATTACGCTTTAAAATCGCTTTTATTTTATGTAATAAAACATCACTATCAAAAGGTTTTGTTATATAATCATCCGCACCTAATTTATAGCCTTTAATAATATCATCCTTCATGGTTTTCGCACTTAGGAAAAAAAGTGGCATA
This sequence comes from Chitinophagaceae bacterium, assembly GCA_036007765.1. Taxonomy (GTDB): domain Bacteria; phylum Bacteroidota; class Bacteroidia; order Chitinophagales; family Chitinophagaceae; genus Ginsengibacter. The sequence goes on from DASYOM010000111.1 coordinate 5,560, forward strand.
TCCGGATCAACATTTCTTATTTCTTCTGCTACTGTAAAGCCATCCATATTTGGCATCATTACATCAAGAAGACAAATGTCAAATTTTTCACGTTGAAAAGCAGCTAACCCAAGCCTGCCATCTCTTTCCAGCACAACATCATAATCGTTCAGCTCAAGATAATTTTTAAGCACCATTCCCAGGTTAGGATCATCTTCACAAATAAGTATTTTAGGTTTTTTACTATCCATTTTAATTTTTTTTTAATGCGAATAAAGATATTTAGTTTTTTTTGAAATGATTTACATATTTAGTTCAATGCACTATATACGGATACAATAAGCATGCAAAAATTAAAACAATCACAAATTGATTTCGACTTTGTAACTTTCAAAAAAAACAATGGCTAATAAAGATTCTTTTATAGAGCAAATTAAAAAAGAGTATACATTCAAGGGTGAAACCTTAAAGATTGGAGTGGCCATACTGGATGGTGAGGTAATTCCTGAGGCGGGAGTTTATCTTCCTCTATCAACGCTTAACAGGCATGGGCTGTTGGCCGGAGCAACCGGCACGGGCAAAACGAAATCTTTTCAAATGATTGCTGAAGGACTTAGCAACGCAAGTGTTCCAGTTCTTTTAATGGATATAAAAGGCGACTTAAGTGGCATCGCAGCCCAAGGAGCAATAAATGATAAAATAACTGAACGTTATCAGAAAATGAGTGTGACCTGGAAACCTGATAGTTTCCCAACGGAATTTTTATCATTGAGCAATGAAAAAGGAGTGAAGTTAAGGGCAACAGTTTCAGAATTTGGGCCGGTACTTTTTACAAAAATACTTGGGCTCAATGACACACAGGGTGGGGTAGTTGCTATGATCTTTAAATATTGCGATGATAAACAATTACCAATACTTGACCTTAAAGATTTCATTAAAGTACTTCAGTATGCGGGGAACGAGGGAAAACAGGAACTGCAAGCGACCTATGGAAATATTTCTACTACATCAACAGGCACAATACTGAGAAAGGTAATAGAATTGGAACAACAGGGTGCCGATACTTTTTTTGGAGAAAAAAGTTTTGAAGTTGATGACCTTATGCGAATGAGCGATGACGGCCGAGGCATGATAAGTATTTTAAGAGTAATCGATTTACAGGACAAGCCTAAGCTTTTCTCAACTTTTATGCTCCAGATGCTTGCAGAAATTTATGCAACGATGCCCGAAGCAGGTGATCTTGATAAACCAAAGCTTGTAATTTTTATAGACGAGGCACATCTTATTTTCCAGGAAGCAAGTCAGTCTCTGCTTGAACAAATAGAAACCATCATTAAACTCATACGTTCCAAAGGAATAGGAATTTATTTTTGCACACAAAATCCGATGGATGTACCAGCCGCTGTATTAGGACAACTTGGTTTAAAAATTCAGCATGCTTTAAGAGCCTTCACTGCCGCTGATAGAAAAATAATAAAACAGACTGCGGAGAATTATCCTGAAACAAGCTTTTATAAAACAGAGGACCTGATTACGCAAATGGGAATTGGTGAAGCACTTGTAACAATACTGAATGAAAAAGGAATTCCTACCCCACTCGCCCATACAATGATGCTTACGCCTCAGAGCAGAATGGATGTTCTTACTTCGTCCGAGATAGATGGCATTATAGGTAAATCAAAGCTTATTGCTAAATACAACCAGGTAATTGACAGGGAAAGCGCTTCTGAGATTCTTACCGAAAAATTAAAACAGGCTTCTGAAAATACAGCTACAACAGTCACCTCATCGACGAATAAAAAACCGGAACCATCTATGCTCGAAAAAGTTGTAGACAATACTATTGTCAAAAGCATGATGAGAACCGCAGGAACTACTATTGTGAGAAGTATATTAGGCTCCCTGGGTCTTGGGGGTAGAAGCAGGAGCACAACAAAAAGATGGTTTTAATTTAATCTGCTTCAGCTTTCTTTTTAATTACTTCTATACAATATTTTATTAAAATAGCTTTTTGAAAGGATGTAATGCTTTAAATACAACCTTTTAATCAACGATATCAACCATTAAATAAACCAAAGTGAGTAGAAATACTTTTATTTATAAAATCTCGCAAAAAATCTTGTAAAATAGTTATTTCCCTACTATCTTCGTTTCGGTTTTTCATAGGATATTGGATTTTAAAGCGGGACTAGATTTCTATCTGGGTCCCTTTTTTTTGCCTTCTATTTATTTGCCTTGTTTTTTACTTGGGCTATAAAATTCCTACTTAAATTAGATTTAATTCTAATATTTACTTGCTCGATTGATATTTTTTCTATATTTTCGTTTCGGTTTTTCATAGGATATTGGATTTTAAAGCGGGACTAGATTTTTATCTTGGTCCCTTTTTTATTTTATACATCGCCTGTATTTGTCAATGAGTTATTCTAATAACTCCTTCCAGTGTAACTTCCAATAGATTCTCTTCAAGCAGGAAATTTAATATCTTTTTTATTTTATTTTTATTAAACCCAGGTAACCTTCTCACAAGCTGGTCAGTATTTACTTCTGTTTTGTAAATAATATTTTTTATTCCATCACTAATGTTTTTAAATTCTTCTTTTGTAATGATAATTTTTTTGTTGCGAAGGCAATTATCACAAATGCCACACTGCCTCACATTTTCGTCGTCAAAATATGCTGCAATCATTTTGCTTCTACAGGCATAAGTTTGACTTATGTATGCAATTATTGCCAGTAAACGCTTTTCAAATGCTTTTTTTCTCTTTAAAATATTTTTTTCATTAATAATAAGATCATCAGACTTCACATGGCTTTCAATAAAAATTATCTGGGGCTTTTCATTTTGAGGAATATAATCTATAATACCAAATTTTCTAATTTCTTTCAAGTGAGAAATGAGTACATCTTTTTGAAGAGATAAAAATTTTGCAAGTTCAATTTCCCTTATAGCGGTAGGATAATCAAAAATTCCATCGTAGGATCTAAGCAGTCCTTTTATAACAACTTCAAGGTGTTGATGGCTTTTTTCAAATTCTTCAATTTCTGATTTTTTGGAACAGAAGACAACCGTTGATGGTGAGAAAAACTGGTCGCTGTAGTTTATTAATTCTTCCTGCTCAAGTATTTTTAAAACATTATTGACTGTAAAAGCATCAAGCTTGAATTTTTTTACAAAATCGTTTATATCAAAGTCAAAAGAAACACCTTCTCCACTGCCTGAGGGAAGCTGGAAATAGTTTACAAGAGCCTGATAAATTGCTTTGATAACTTTTTTAGAAGGAAACCGAATTTCAACTTCCTTTTTAAGATCATTAATTTCATGATCACTAAAAAAAAGTATAGCGTACGCTTTTTTTTCATCTCTTCCTGCACGCCCTGCTTCCTGGTAATAACTTTCGAGGGCATCGGGCACATCGTAATGAATTACCGTTCTCACATCGGGCTTGTCAATCCCCATACCAAAAGCGTTAGTGCAAGCTACGATTCTTGTCTTATTATTCAGCCAGTCTTCCTGCCTGCTGCTGCGATCATCATTAGATAGCCCTGCATGGTAATAATTTGCGGAGATACCATTAAGCCTTAAAAGCTCAGCGATTTCTTTAGTTCTTTTCCTGCTTTTGCAATAAACGATTCCACTTCCTGGTACTTTTTTTAAAATATCAATCATTTTATTTTGCCTTGAAGAAAGCTCAAAAACGCTATAGGAAAGATTTGCTCTTTCAAATGAAGTATTAAACCTCCGATAATTTGTATGAAAAGAAAGTTTTTCGCAAATATCATCCTGCACTTCCGCAGTAGCTGAAGCTGTAAGTGCCAAAATTGGAATATTAATTAACTGCTCACGAATGGAAGCTATGCGCAGATAAGGCGGCCTGAAATCATATCCCCATTGAGATACACAATGTGCTTCATCAACAGCCACCAGATTAATTTTTATTGCAGGCAGAAACTCAAGAAACAAATCTGTCTCTAATCTTTCTGGCGATACATATAAAAATTTGAATTTACCATAAGCCGCATTTTTCAATGCATTTCTCACCGTATTATAATTCATGCCTGAGTCGATAGACAAAGCAGGAATGCCTTTATTTTTTAAATTCGCAACCTGGTCTTTCATTAGAGCAATAAGGGGGCTTATAACCAGGCAGAGCCCTTCTTTTACTAAAGCAGGAACCTGGAAACAAATTGATTTACCCCCACCGGTAGGCATCAAAGCCAGGGTATCATATCCTTGCATAACAGAAAGAATTATTTCCTCCTGCTTAGGCCTGAAGCTAGCATAACCCCAATATTTTTTTAAAACGTCAGTAGACATGTGAATGTCCTTATTTACCTTCTTGTCCTTTGAATCCATAATTAATTGAGATAAAAGTAAAGAGTAAATCAATAATGGAAACGGGGTAAATTTTTTTCAATGTTTTAAATACAATTTTTATTTTGAAAAAATTGTTTCAACTGGCATTCTTTTACTTGCAGTATTTTTACTTAAATGCGTTTTTTAAATGGAAATCGTTTTTAAACTTGATGAAATTGATACCGTTGCAAAAAAATTCTTTAGCTATAGTTTGGGTTATAAAATATTTACATTCACCGGCGATTTGGGTGCCGGAAAAACAACTTTCATAGATGCAGTTTGTAAAGAAATAGGTGTTGCCGAAGCTATCACCAGTCCTACATATTCATTGATCCATGAGTATGAAACGAAGTTTAATCAAATAGTTTACCACATGGATTTTTACAGGCTTACCAGTCTTGAAGAAGCAATAGACGCTGGTGTAGAAGAATGTATTTTTAGCGGTGAATTCTGTATGATTGAATGGCCTTCCAGGATAGCGAATATTTTGCCCGATGAAATTATTAAATCGGAAATTTTTATACTCAATGAAAACCAGCGAAAATTGATTGTGGAACTTCCCTAAGAAAAATTTATTTTTATAAAACTGTTTACTCCAATATAATAATATGGCGACCTCCAAACCTTTTGTTTCTCCATCTTTTACTTACGAAACAATGGAAGAAACACTTGATGTAAAACCAAAAGGTGTAGAATTGTTAATTGGTATTCCCCGGGAAACACATTTCCAGGAAAATCGTATCGCCCTTACTCCGGAAGCAGTGAAAGTATTGACAGCAAATGGCCACATGGTTACTATGGAAACTAAGGCAGGCGAAGGTTCCAGCTATTCTGATTCTGATTTCAGCGAGGCAGGTGCAAAAATTGTAAACAGCAAAAAACAAATATTTGAATGCGATATACTTGTAAAAAGCGCGCCTATTGGCGAAGATGAATTAAACCTTTTAAAACTGAATCAGTTCATTATTTCGCCTATACATATCTCAGCTATGAAGCAGGAGATACTTGAAAAAATGATGAGCAAGAAAATTACGGCCTTAAGCTTTGAAAATTTAAAAGATGACAGCGGCCACAATCCTATCGTGCGTAGCATGAGTGAGATTGCCGGAAGCGCGGTTATGCTTATTGCAGGCCAGTACCTGAGTAATGCCAATAATGGGAAAGGAGTTTTGGTAGGAGGCATCTCAGGGATTCCACCGACCAAAGTGATAATAATAGGCGCAGGCATTGTGGGCGAGCAGGCGGCACGCACCGCTCTCGCAATGGGAGCAAGCGTAAAAGTTTTTGATAACAGCATCTACCGCCTGAAAAGATTACAGAACAATATTGGAGTGCGTTTGTACACTTCCGTTATAGAACCGGGTATTTTATCGAAGCAATTGAAAACATGTGATGTAGCTGTGGGAGCCTTATCCTCGTATGGGGGTCGCACGCCCCTGGTAGTTTCGGAAGAGATGGTAAGCAGAATGCGCCCTGGCAGCGTAATTGTAGATGTATGTATAGATCACGGCGGTTGCTTTGAAACATCTTCTATTACCTCGCACAAAGATCCGGTTTTCAGAAAATATGATGTCATACATTATTGTGTCCCAAATATTCCAAGTGGCTTTGCCCGTACCGCCTCACAGGCTATAAGCAATGTATTAATGCCCCTTATGCTTGAGATGGCAGATGATGGGGGATTTGAAAATCTTGTTTGGTATAAATTAAATATTCGTAGTGGTATTTATTTGTTTAAGGGAGCGCTCACAAATTTCTTCCTTAGTGAACGCTTTGATTTAAAATTTACTGATTTGAATTTATTAATTGCAAGCAGGAGGTAAGCAAAAAAGATTTTAATTGAATTATCTATATTCTATTTGTAAATCATCATATCAATTATTGCTTCACAAAACGAATACTCTTTTTTATCATTACTGCTTACAATCACCAATCTTTTTTCGCAGTATTTTTCAATTAAAAAATTATAAAGTTGAATTCCCTCTTCATCAAGATTAGTTGCAGGTTCGTCAAGTAATACTGCTTGAACATCACTGAAGATCGCTTGCGCAAGCCTCACTCTTTGTTTCATTCCACTACTAAAATTTCGGATTTGTTTATGCGCGGATTTTTCCAATCGTAATAAGATTATAATTTGCCTTGTATCCAATGTTGAAATCCAACCTTTCATTTTATCATGAAAATTGAAAAACTCAATGAGCGTCATTTCCTCAATAAGATCAAGATACGGTGCAGAAAAGGAAAGGTTTTTATAAGCTTTATCAAGTGAAATTTCCTTGTTGAGAATGGAATGTTTTACGCTTCCTTCATTATATAAGGTAGATCCGGCAATTACCTGGAGTAAAGTTGATTTGCCTGAACCGTTGGGACCAATGATAGCATAACGTTTATTAATATCAAAACTAAAAGTAAGGTTACGGAAGATCCATTCCCTATTGTAGCGTTTACCCACATTATTAAGGTCAATCTTCATCGGTAATACCTTTCGCAGTTGCCTTTAATATACCCCGCTTACTTTCTTTTATAAATTTAATGATTTCATTTCTTTCTTCAGTTTCCGGGAGCTCATTTTCAATGAAAGCAGTTGCCTGGGTAATGTTTAAACCACGTGTGTAGATATTTCGATAAATTTCAAGAATGCCGTTTATTTTTTCTGAACTAAAACCTCTTCTCTGCAGCCCAACTGAATTTACTCCCACGTAACTTATCGGATGACGGCCCGCTTTTATATAAGGGGGTATATCTTTAATAATCTCAGTACCCCCAGCAATATAACTATGGGCACCTATCCTGGCAAATTGAATAGCCGCTGCCATACCTCCAAGAATTGCATACTCCCCCACTTCCACATGCCCTGCAAGTTGCACTGTATTGGCAATAACAGCATTATTCCCCACAATACAATCATGAGCAATATGGCTATACGCCATTAAAAGACAATTATTACCAACCACGGTTTTCCATTTGTCCTTTGTACCACGATTAACAGTAACAAATTCGCGAATGGTAGTATTATCGCCTATTTCAACAGATGTTTCTTCACCATCGAATTTTAAATCCTGTGGAATAGCGCCAATAACTGCCCCGGGAAAAATGCGGCAGGACTTACCAAGAATCGAATCTTTCATGATTACTGCATGAGACATAATATGCGAATCATCACCTATTACAACTCTTTCTTCTATAACAGCAAATGGATCAATCTTTACATTATTTCCTATTCTTGCATCCTTATGTATGTGCGCGAGGGAGCTAATCATCTTTATTCTTTAGGTCGTTTTACTATTTGTGCAATAAGAATGGCTTCAGTAACCACTTTGTCACCTACATACACCGTTCCCTTCATTTCGCATATTCCCCTGCGGATAGGATGCAATAATTCCATTTTTAAAATAAGAGTATCTCCAGGAACGACTTTTTGTTTGAATTTACAATTATCAATTTTTAGAAAATAAGTATCATACTTATCGGGAGAGTTTCTTGGTATTGCGATAAACCCACCTGCTTGTGCAAGTGCTTCTGCAAGAAGAACACCTGGCATAACCGAGTTGCCTGGAAAATGGCCCTGGAAGAATGGCTCATTATAAGTAACGTTTTTTACGGCTACAACATGAGTATCACTCAACTCAATTATTTTATCAACCATTAAAAAAGGATACCTGTGTGGTAACGTTCTTTCGATCTCTTGAATATCAAGCAATGGTGGCACATTAGGATCATACTTTGGAATATCCTGCCTATGCTTATACTTTTTAATATGCTCCTTTATCTTTTTTGCAAATTTTACATTGGAAGAGTGGCCCGGCCTGTTGGCAATAATGTGAGCTTTGAATGGATAACCGACTAATGCAAGATCGCCTACCACGTCAAGCAGTTTATGTCTTGCAGGTTCATTCGGAAACCTGAGCGTAAGATTATTCAAGATGCCCCCTTCACTTACTTTGACATCTTCTTTATGAAAAACTTTGGATATGCGTTCTACCTGGTCGGCAGTTACAGGCTTATCAACTACAACTATTGCATTATTAATGTCGCCACCCTTAATAAGATGATTTGCGATAAGCACTTCCAGTTCGTGAAAGAAGCAAAAGGTACGGCTAGGCGCTATTTCGTTTTTGAAATCTGTTATATTACGCAGATCGGCGTGCTGGGTGCCAAGGATAGGAGAATTAAAATCAATGAGAGTATTAATCCTGTAGCCATTGTAAGGTAAGGCAACCATCTCTACTTTCTTTTCATCATCCACCAGGGTTATGTTGTGCTGTATGTTGTAATATATCTTTTTTGCATGCTGCTTTTCCACTCCCACCCTGGCAAGGTGCTCAATAAAATGTTGTGAGCTACCATCAAGAATGGGAACTTCTTCTCCATTGATTTCAATAAGAACATTATCAATCTCCATTCCCGTTAGAGCAGCCATAAGGTGTTCTATGGTTCCAATCCGGGCTCCATTGGCTTCTATTGTAGTACTTCGATTGGTCTCAATTACATTATCTACATCAGCTTTTACGGCCGGCTTTCCAGGTAAATCTATTCTCTGAAAATTGATACCGGTATTGGGGTCAGCGGGTTTAATATTCATCGTAACTGATTGCCCGGTGTGAATGCCGACGCCGGAAATGGTTACTTCTTGCTTTAAGGTGTGCTGATAAAACTCCTCTTTAGGATTCTGTGCCTGCATGGATACGAAAGTATGAAAACTATTGCTTTTAAAAATTGCATTGGGCTCGCAGGATTTTTAGGCCTAATTAGCAATCTACCCGGGTACCTTTTCATTGATAAGACGTTCAATAATTTGCTCAAGCTCTGTAATCCTTTTTTCAAGTTCTGGAAGATTGCGGCTTAATATCTGACTGCGCAAAGCATGTGCATATTCAAATGCGGGAGAACCTGTAACCGCAGTATTAGGAGTCTTTATTGATTTGCTTACTCCACTTTGTGCATTTATTTTACTTCCATCAGCAATTTGGATGTGACCAACAATTCCTGCCTGTCCTCCGATCATTACATTATTCCCAATCTTAGTGCTACCACTTATCCCTGATTGTGCTGCAATCACTGTATTATTTCCTACTTCTACATTATGAGCAATCTGTATAAGATTGTCAAGCTTTGCTCCGGATTTGATTAAAGTAGATCCAATTGTCGCACGATCTATAGTTGCATTAGCACCAATTTCTACATTATCTTCTACAATTACATTTCCTATTTGTGGCACTTTTTTGAAACTACCATCTGTTTGTGGAGCGAATCCAAAGCCATCTGCCCCAATAACAGCGCCCGAATGAACCGTTACGTTTTTCCCTATGGAGCAATCATGATGAATTTTTACTCCGGGAAAAAGAATAGTGTTGTCATCTATTGTTACGTTATTGCCAATATATACCTGTGGAAATAATTTTACATTGTTACCGATTACTACATTCTCACCTATATAAGTAAAAGCCCCGATAAAAACATTCTCGCCCATTCTTGCAGTTGCTGAAATATATGCAGGCTGCTGTATTCCTGTCCAGTTTGCTGTCTTCATTTTGTCATGGACACTTAAGATAACCGCAAAAGCAGAATAAGCGTCCGGGACACGGATGAGGGTAGCTTCAACTTTTTTCTCGACCGACTGAATGTTATTAATGATAATAACAGAGGCGTTCGTAGAATATAAATATTCCTCGTATTTAGGATTGGCTAAAAATGCGAGTTGCCCCTGCTCTGCTCCTTCAAGTTTACCAAAAGATGAAACGGTAACATCCGGATTTCCTTCTATCTGGCCATTTATAAGTGTCGCTATTTCTGTTGCGGTGAACTGCATTTTTTTATTTAAGTGTGTCTAGTCAAAATCGTCAATTTAGTTTAAGCTAAATCAATGCCTGTGTTTGGGAAACAAATGTAAAATTTTTTTACCGTGCCAAGTAATGTTTGATTTATTAAAGCATTGTCAACTTCTGAAATATCTTTTATGCGCCCATCCTTAAAAAGAATCCTGATGTGCTCCTCGTCTCTGTTATAAGTATTATTAATAGCCTGCCCGGTAAAAACAAAATAACCTGCCTCTTGTTTACTTATTTTAAAATAATTCATAGCCAGTTCTTTTTTTTGCTCAATCGCAGATTCATTGAATTTTTGTCCCGAGTATTTTACTTTAAGCAATCTTCTGTTAATAATATCCCTGCAGAGTATAGATAAAATTTTATCCCGGTGATCTGTCCATTGTTTTATTGCTGCCATTACATCGTAATCATCAAGCATACAAAAATCATCAAGGTGCCCGGTTATTCCTTTATCTAGATAGGTTTCATTTAAAAAAATATTCAATATTTCTGATTGTGCCATTGCTTTTACTTCTCTCGCTCTTTTAATAATATTCACCAGCATTTTTTCAGCGCATAAAACCGTTTTGTGAAGATATACCTGCAAGTACATTAACCTGCGTGATACCAAAAATTTTTCAATTGAATAAATTCCCTTTTCTTCAATCATTAATTCGCCATTTTGAATAACAAGCATTTTAATGATGCGATCATAACCAATCACTCCTTCACTCACCCCGGTAAAAAAACTATCACGAGTTAGGTAATCCATCCGGTCAAGATCAAGCTGGCCGCTTACAAGCTGGTGAAAAAATTTTTTTGCATATACATCGGTAAATATATCAATAGCCATTTGCAACTTCCCTTCCAATTCTTTATTCATTTTATTCATGAGAAGAATAGAAATTTCTTCATGACTGGCATCTTTAATTAAAACATGCTCTAAAGCGTGGGAGTATGGGCCATGACCGATATCATGTAATAAAATTGCAATTTTAACGGCCTGCTCTTCTTCTTTGGAGATTGCGAATCCTTTACTTTTTAATTCATTGAGTGCATTACACATTAAATGATAAGCGCCCAAGGAGTGCTGTAATCTTGTGTGTACAGCGCCCGGGTAAACTAATTGCGCCATAGCCATTTGATGAATGCGACGTAAACGCTGGTAATATGGATGGGATATTATTTTATATACAAGTTCATCATCAATTGTTATAAAGCCGTAGACGGCATCGTTTATAATTTTTCTTTGTGGCATTTATTTAAAAGTGTTAAAATGATCTTGTATTGCCGCAAAGATAATTTTTGGGAAGGGAATAAATTACATTTGTACGGATGGGTCAAGACAATGTAAAATTCTCTTTCCTGTCGAGATAATTTTTTTTCACCTCCGTATTCCGGCCAAAAAAATAAGAATGAACGCAGCAAAAATCTTGTGGGTAGATGATGAAATGGAAAGCCTGAAATCCCAGATCATGTTTTTAGAAAATAAAGGATACGAAGTAAAATCATTAAGCAATGGTTTTGATGCTGTTGATTATGTAAAAGAAAATATTGTAGATGTTGTATTACTTGACGAAAGTATGCCGGGCATTACCGGCCTTGAAACGTTGCAAAAAATCAAGGAAATAAATTCGGGCGTTCCAATAGTGTTAATTACTAAAAATGAAACTGAGAATTTAATGGATGAGGCTATAGGCTCTCAAATAACTGATTACCTGATAAAGCCTGTAAACCCTAACCAGGTATGGCTTTCTTTAAAAAAAATAATAGATAACAGGAGATTAGTTGCAGAGAAAACTACTTCAGCATATCAACAGCAATTCAGGGACCTTTTTATGGCTTTAAATAACAATCCTGATCATAATGAATGGATGGACATTTATAAAAAACTCGTGTATTGGGAACTTGAAATGAAAAAAAGCGATAGCCCCGAAATGCAGGAAGTTTTTCAATCACAAAAAAATGAAGCCAATACCGAATTTTTTAAATTCATTTCTAAAAATTATTCTAACTGGGTTACCAACCCGGCTGCTGAATCACCCATCATGAGCCATACTTTAATGAAATTTAAAGTATTTCCTCATGTGGAAAAAGGCACGCCTACTTTTTTTATTTTAATTGATAATTTAAGATTTGATCAGTGGAAAGCGATCCAACCTCTTTTTGCAGAAAATTTTCGCATACACGAAGAAGAAACTTTTTATTCAATACTTCCCACGGCCACGCAATATAGCCGCAATGCTGTTTTTGCAGGAATGCTCCCAATCGATATTGAAAAAAGTTTTCCTGTGGAATGGAAAAATGATGATGAAGACGGAGGGAAAAATTTATTTGAAGAAGAATTTTTTAAAGCACAATTAAAAAAGCTGCGGAAAGATGATCTCAAATATTCTTACACCAAGATTACAAATCATCATGACGCGCAAAAGCTGGTTGATAACATACACAACTTTATGAGTAATGATATCAATATCATTGTATATAATTTTGTTGATATGCTTAGCCATGCGCGTACCGAAATGGAAGTGCTTAAAGAGTTAGCTGCCGACGAAGTAAGCTATAGAAGCATTACTGCATCATGGTTTGAGCATTCCCCTTTGCACCAGGCATTGAAAAAAATAGCCGATAAAAAAATAAATCTCATAGTAGCTACAGATCATGGAAGCGTAAGAGTTAATAGTCCTCATAAAGTGGTCGGGGATAAACAAACCACCGCTAACCTGCGTTATAAGCATGGCCGTAATCTTAATTATGATGCAAAAGAGGTACTTGCATATCGGGATCCGCGGCAAGCTGGCTTGCCGGTTCCAAATGTGAATTCATCATTTATTTTTGCAAGGCAGGATGGTTATTTATGTTATCCAAATAACTATAATCATTTTGCCAATTATTATCGTAATACCTTTCAACATGGAGGCGTAAGCCTGGAAGAAATGATCATCCCGGTTATTCGCATGAGCAGTAAAACTGCTACCTGAGTTCAAGAGTTCATTGTAAATTTGTTTATTAATTTATCTTTTTGACTCTAAAGGTTTTTTGATATTATGAAATATAACCTGGGCACTTTAAAAAAATTAGAAAATATTCTTGATGAGAGCGGTTACATCGTGAGATATGAGCGAGGTTCATTTCAAAGCGGCTATTGTATTCTTGAAGAAAAAAAAGTTGTCGTACTTAATAAGTTTTTAACTACTGAGGGCAGAATAAATACGTTAATGGATCTTATTCCGCTGGTGAATATTGTTTATGAAATGCTCACAACTGATTCGCAAAAAATGTATGACGGAATGATTGAGCAAAATACATCCACGCAATGAAATCTTTATTTACTCTATTTTTAATTTTATATTTCTTCACTTCCATTGCTCAAATTGGTACAACAAGTTTACGTAGAGTATTAAACTATATTCAAACAGTAGAATGCAAGACTATTTTAAAAGATAGTTTAAGAATAGAAGCTGAACGTTACATTAAGATGTATAAACATATAGCTGAAGATTCTATATATTTTAAAGAAAGACAAATGGATGCCATCAAGGTTTGGATTGAAAATAATTGTTTTGAAAGTGAGAATTTTTGTTATGTCAACAATAATAAAATCAGTTTCAGTTTTCCTTATGTATTTGGAAAAAACTGTATTAATATTATAAAGCTAATACCTTACTTCATTAAAGAAAATATTATTAAGATTGGTTACTTACTTTGGTATGGTGGCACTGATAAAAGCGGCGGTAATGAAACCATTTTAAGTTTCCGTGTGAACCAAAGTAGCATTATACTCATTCAAATTAACCAGATCATTATTAATTAAAATTTTCTTTAGTTTTAATAGTGAATTATCCCTCCTTAACTATTACTTTTCTTGGCACGGGCACCAGTGGCGGAGTCCCTATGATTGGCTGCGGTTGCCACGTTTGTACATCCCAAAACGAAAAAGATAAAAGATTAAGAAGCAGTATATTGGTTCAAAGCAAAACCACAACTTTGGTTGTTGATACAACTCCCGATTTTCGTATACAAATGCTGAGAGAGAATGTAAAAAAAATGGATGCTGTAATCTATACCCATCCGCATAAAGATCATATTGCCGGGCTTGATGATATAAAAGCTTATAATTTTTTTCAAAAAAAACCCATGGATATTTATGCAAATGAACTTACACAAAATGCATTGAAAAAAGAATTTTCCTACATATTTGCCGATAAAAAATACCCGGGTGTTCCCAGTGTAATTGTTCATACAATTACTGAGGAAACATTTTTAGTTGGTGATATTCCTGTCACCCCTATCCTCGTTTATCATTTACATATGCCTGTTCTTGGTTTCCGGTTTGGAAAATTTACTTATATAACGGATGCTAACAGAGTTGATGATGCAGAAAAAAATAAGATCCGTGGGTCAGATACACTCGTGATAAATGCGCTTCGTAAAACAGGACATATTTCCCATTTTTCATTACAGGAAGCTATTGCGCTTATCCGGGAATTAAATATACCAAATGGGTACATAACGCACATAAGCCATCAGCTTGGCACACATGAAGAAATAAATAATGAGTTACCTGAAAATATTAAGCTTGCATGGGACGGTTTGAAACTTCAATTTTAAATATGAAATCCCAACAGTATTTGCAATAATTTTTTCCATGGATTCAAT
>DASYOM010000112.1:0-31831 GCA_036007765.1 Chitinophagaceae bacterium
ATCGTAAGGCCTTTAAATTTTTGAGCTTCTACATGAAGTTCGTTTGGGCGAAAAAATTCAATCCATTTGAAGCGCTTAAGCTCATTAAGATTTCCGAGGAATAATCCAAACATCATTATGAAAATAAGTGATGGCAGGTTAAACATAACTGATATTTCATAAATCAAAGTTACCAGTAAAATTATCGGTACAAATTTAATATGGTGCTCAATTTTATTAAGGAGATAAGATAAGCCGATGGTGGCAATAAACGATACCAGGATAATTATTAAAATCTGTACACCAAAATTTGCAAACGAGCTAATGCCGATAGTGTTGTTTTGTACCATGAAATTAAAAAACAAAACACTAAGTATATCAGACAAGCTGCTTTCATAAATAATAAACTCCTTATCGAAAAGTCGTAAATTTTTTACGCTGGGAATAGCGATAGCACTGCTTACAACACAAAAGGGAATAGCATTAGCCAGGCAATCTTTAAAAGAATAATTACCCGTATAGTTAAAAATGAAGGCTAGTAAAAATGCTAAAGCAAACATGGAAAAAAGCGCCCCGATAAATGATTTTTTAATGAGCGAAATTTTTGACTTATTTAGTTCAAGTTCCAATGAGCCTTCCAATACAATGAGCAGCAATCCTATGCTTCCTGATACAGTAAGGGCCCGCGTAAAATCAGGCAGCTGGATTTCTGAAAACAAAGCAACCTGTTTCATTATCCATCCCAGCAAAAGGAGGAGTATTACGGAAGGAATTTTAGTTCTGGAAAAAGAGAGGTCAAATAAGTACGCTACCAAAAGCAGGGAGCAAAATATTATTATTATCGCTGAAGTCATATAGTGTCAATGAATGGTATTGTAACATTGCCGCTATTGTTTTGTTTGGGCAAATAAATCTAAAAAAATAAGGCGAGATTGATTTTATTATTTATTATAGTTGGGAGACGGGTTAGAATTAGTTAAGCATTAAATTTCCGGATTAAAAATATTTTGTTCCATTGCGGCTTTTATAATCATTAAAATTTCACGCCATCATATATTTCTGAAAGACTAAGTTCAAACTGAATAGAATTGATAAAAAGGACGTTATTTTCTTCTGAGAGCTCAGTAAATTTCCACGTTCCATTTTCCATCTTTGTAGTTATTCTCACATGGATGCTTCTTGAATCAACAATAATATATTGTTGAAGCGAATCAATCTGCATATAAAAGAAAAGTTTTTTGCCAATATCATAATCTTCTGTTGAAGGTGAGAGAATTTCGAAAATTACTGCAGGATTTTTTACGGTATCTTTTAAGCCTTCATCATCAAATAGAAGCTCACCGCAAACAATTGTAGCATCAGGATAGAAAAAAGAACTTTTTGATTTAACCGCAATTCTTAAATCGCTGGGATAAATATTGCAGGACTTTTCTTTTAAATATGATCCTGCAGATACGATGATGTTTGTGAGAATTTTATTGTGATTTATCGAAGCGCCTGCCATGGCAAAAATCTCTCCTCCAATATATTCATGCTTATATTCCTGGTTGCGTTCCCATTCAAGAAAATCTGATGGAGACATCTTAGGATAATATTTTGGCGCAGCCTCATTTATTTCCATGTCGGTAAAATTAATTTATTTAAAAATACCGGCTTTATAATTTACTGACTGTTCTTTCTATGCCATTTTTAATCCCTGATTTTATCATATTTCCATAACCGTCATTGTGCAGATTGTCTGTGTATATTTGGGCTAATTTAAAATTTTCGGTTGCTTTATTAAAGTCTTTCAAGTCTTCATAACATTTAGCGATGTTGAGATAAAGGGACGGATAATTTGCTTTCATATTTTCATCTTCAATTTGCAAAGCTAATTGTAAAGCAGTTTCATCCCATTTCAATTTATCTAATACGCTGCTTTGATGCCGTGCCAGATAATGGGCTGCAATAAATTTTTCGAAATTATTTGATGCTTCTTCCCAGGCTTGCTGAAACATTTGATGAGCTTCTTTCGCATCTCCCTTTCCTTCAAGATCCATCCCTTCAGCACAAAGTTTTACAATATTGTTGTTTGGGTCGAATTGCATTTTGATTACTAGTATTTATTGAAATGCAAATTTAAAATGAAAACCTACAGGAACCACAAACTGGTTTTGCTAGCGTATTAAAAATATTTTTATCGATTAAGAATTGGTCCCACTAACGTCGTATAAATTAAATTGAAATACTGTTTTGAAGAATTCTCATTTTTACAGAGTAATGTTACCTGCTGTGTTATTTAAAAATCCTTTAACTAAAAAGGAATTTTTCTTTATGGTTTTAATTTTTTTAAACTCGTGATGATTTGATTGATAGGTAGGTTGTAATCGCCCTGCGTAATCCGGATAACAATAGATAATAAGAATTATTATTCTTATTCCAACTTCCTATTCTTCCGTGAAAGCCTTATTGTTTTATTTGTAATAATTGGGCGTGCCCAAAACCCAACACTTAGGATATATCCTAAGGTTCCGTATAAGAAAAGCATTCCAAACTGAAGCCCGAAAAGATCTCCCAGCCAGCCAATAATTAGGGGGATTACTGCCCCTCCAATGATGCCGGTAATTAAAATGCCAGCAAAGGAACCATGATGTTCTTTTACAGAATTTAAGGCAAGTGAAAATATAACAGGATACATGACAGAAGCAAAAAAACCCATCATTGAAAATGCGGCCAAAGAAATTTCTGCAGAACCAAAAAGTGCAAGGGTAAGACATATTAATGCAAGCAATGTAAAAATGATCAGCACTTTTCTACTATCCATTACTTTTAATAATAGCAATCCCACAACACCTCCGGCTGTCATAAGACCCCAGTAATATGCAACCGCCCTGGCACCGGTTGTTTGCGGGTTATACCCATGGTAGCTAGATAAGTATTGCGATATCCAATTCGCAATTCCCTGCTCTGTGCCTACATAACAGAATATGGCAATAAAAAATAAAATAACTATCGGCTTTTTTAATAATGCTATATGAGTTTTCAATGCGCCGGGTTTCTCCTCCTGGCTCAACTCCACTTTTGGAAATTCTGAAAAGAGTATAATCACCACCATTAAAATACAAATGATAGTAAACAGCCAATAAAGAGATATCCATGGAAGTTCAATGGGAACAAGCGGCCTGAGTATTTTAAAAAACCCGATCGCCGTTTTACTTTTATCATTGAGGTTTAATACGAGGTAAGAATATACGAGAGGGCTTAGAAAAGAAGCAAGGCCAAAAACCAATTGAGCAAGCACCGCATTGAATGCATAGTGTTCTTCACCACCCGATGTCCGCAATAATGGATACGCAACCACCTGCAGCATAGCCATGCCGCAGCCGATAAGAAAAAGTGATAATACTGCCGACAAATAATTAGGTAAAAATGCAAGTAAGAGCGAGCCAAAAAATGCCACAATAAATGCAGCAACCATAATATTCTTTTCCTTATATTTTTCTACCAGTATGCCAGAAGGAATTGACATGACGCCATAAGCAATAAAAAAAGCAAAGGGGAGAAGTGCTACCAATGTAAGGCTTAGATTAAATCCCTTAATGATATCCGGTATTAATGGGCCAATGATATTTGTAATAAAAGAAATTACAAAGAAGATCAGCATGATAAGGGCTACAGTGTAGTAATTACGTTTCATTAATTTAAAGTAAATTAATTTCAAAAGTTGAATAAAAAGAATTTCTATAAGACTGCTACTTCCTGAGCCAGTGGATTTTTTGTTATAATATTTTTAGAAGAATAAGTAAACCATCCATGGAAAAAAAGAATGGCTCTCTTGTTTATTTTTTTAGCGAAGCGTACACTGATTTTATAAAAATCTCACGGCCAACTCCAGCATTATATTCTTTTGTTGGATCTGCATCAATGATTTCGTTTAATGTTTTCCCATTCTTTATTTGTTTAGAAATCAAATGCCATGAGTATTTATAGTTCTATAATTTCATTTCACCCCATCCTTTTCTATATTCTCGTTTTACAAATTGATTAGCCGGTTCGAAATTAGTAATCCTCATATTTTCTCCATCCCATTTATAAGTTATGTAACGGCCGGGGGTTGTTATTTGCTCAACATCACCATAAACGGAATCTTTTCTTTTTACTTTTTCGTGAAGGTTAAAACTTCTCAATAACAGGTTACCCATTAAAACAGTTTCGGTGAGCGGGCCTGCATATCCAACGAATGGTGAATCCACTTCTGCCTTTCCATATCCTGCTATGCATGCATCAATCCACTGCCACCAATGGCCATCCATGCCGCCTTCTATTCGCGGATATTTTCGAGGAACATTTACATTTTTGTTCAATGAAAGCGGTAACAGTCTTGGATGGCTTCCTCCCCAGCCGCAGGAAACTTTTCCTTTTGTCCCAACAAATAAAGAACCGCCTTCAAAATCATTTTCTTCAGGTACATCGGCCAGTACTTCATTCATATTTACATCAGTGTCGAGTTCATCAGGCCGGTCGGGTACTATTCCTCCATCCATCCAATACAATTTTAATTCTCTTCCATCCTTTAATATAAATTTATAACGGAGGTTACTTGACGGAGGAATGCTTTCAGGAAAATCACCTTCCTTAAAGATACCGGAATAAACAGTGGTGGCGCTGCACGTTACTTCCGTAGGATAGCCGAGCTGTAATAATTTAAATGCCGGGCCAATAATATGACAAGCCATATCACCCAATGCACCTGTGCCGAATCTCCACCAGCCACGCCAGTTGAAAGGGACAAGGTTATCAATGTAGTCTGTTTTTTCTGCAGTGCCCAGCCAAAGATCCCAGTTAAGTTCTTTAGGTACCGGCGGATGATTAGACGGCCATGGAATTCCTTGTGGCCACACCGGGCGGTTGGTCCAGTTGTATACTTTTTCAATATCTCCAATAAGACCGGCTTCAAACCATTCTCTCATAATTCTCATGCCGTCGCACGAAGCGCCCTGGTCACCCATTTGGGTAACTACTCTATATTTTTCCGAAGCTTGTGTAAGAATGCGGGCTTCATAGATATCATGGGTCAACGGTTTTTGGAGGTATAAATGTTTTTTCAATTGCATGGCGCTTAATCCTACAATCGCATGATTGTGATCAGGAATCGCAACCGAGACCGCATCGAAATTTTTACTTTCTTTATCAAACATCTCCCGCCAGTCATAATAGAACGGAGCCTTAGGAAATTCTTTTCTTCGCAGAGCAGCCATACGGTCATCAACATCGCAAAGGAAAGCTACAACCGCATTTTTTTTAGGAGCGCTGGCGTAATGGGCAATATCACTTCTTCCTTCTCCACCGCAGCCTACAGCGGCTATGTATAATTTATCACTGGGAGCTACAAACCCTTTACCACCCAATACAAAACGTGGCACTATATAAAATGCTGCCGTCGTAAGAGCGGTTTTTTTAATAAATCCTCCACGGCTTAGTGTTTTATTATCCATTGTTTTTTTAATTTCTTCCATAAAAAAATAATTTTTAATTTCCCTTTATGATAATGATAATTTACAGAATTTGAGCAACACGTTTTTATGCAGCTTAAATTTAGGTTGATTGCCTAATCTTACATAATTCAAAACATTAAATGTTTTGAATAATTTACAGCTTTCCATAATTCAGGATATATAAGTAGCGCAATCGTTATCCTAAGTTAAAAAAGATTTAACAGAGATACTTTAACGGGCATCATAAATAAAAATTTTGAACTATGGTTGTTGTATTTTTATCACTAAACATTATATTTATGAAGTCTATTAAAAGAAGAACATTTTTAACAGCCGCTGCTACACTCACCGCAGGAACAGCCTCTCTTGCATTACCTTTACACATTATGGAAGATAAAAAACAATTGGTTCATCATGTATTCTTCTGGTTGAAAAATCCTGAATCTACGACTGAAAGAGATCAATTAGTGGAAGGTGTAAAAACACTGGGAAAGATTGAGACCATCCGCAAAATTCATGTAGGCGTACCTGCGAGTACTGAAAAAAGAGATGTGGTGGATGCAAGCTGGCATGTGAGTGAATTAATGTTTTTTGATGATGAAGCAGGTCAGAAAGTTTACCAGGATCACCCCATTCACCTGGCTTTTGTAAAAAACTATGGGCACCTATGGGCTAAGGTTGTGGTTTATGATGTTGATGAAGTATAAAGTATTCTCATGATCCGTCGGGTGAAAATAGTAATGAGATTGATACAATCTTAGTTTGAAATTTAGTAATTAATCTTAAGAATTTACTGTTTTGCAATTTTCGTTCAAAGCTGTTTTAAGGAAGGTAAGGTCCCTTAACAGAGCAGATTTGCTGAAATATAAAACCGGGTATAAAAAAATATATAGGAATCGAACTCTGATAAAAACATTACAGGTAATTTCTGTTCTTTTATCTATAGGATCAAATTGAAAGTGCCATATTGCCGTTTTAAACATTTTCGAATTGTTCAATTTTATTTTGACACTTCTCTCAGAATCAAATTCTATAACCTCGTAATTCATTTTCATTCCTGAAGGTGCAATTGTATCAAACGTTGATCCAACAGGCTGGCCCGAAGACGAAACAGGTATCATTTCTGAAACACTTCTATCCCATTTGGCAAGACTTGACGGTTCATATAAGAATTTGGTGACCTGTTCAATATTTTGTTCTACCAATATTTTTGATTGAAGACGCATCTAATTTTCAACTAAAATATTAAATAAAAGATTTAACCAACTATACCAATCGACGAATAAAACGACTATGTCGGCGAACGATGTAGTTTTTTCGGTAAGATGAACGTAGACATTTAGCCTACAGGTTCGGGCTAAAGAAACCAATATTTAAACAGGGACACTAACAGGGGATTTTATTTATTGAATAAAATACACTTTACTTATTTTATTATTTTCAATTTGATAAACTGATGTTGCTTCAAATAAGTTCGGTCCTATCCCGGTTATATTCTCTTTATCGATAATTGTGTTGCCTTGTATAATTCTTTCTTTGATTTCGCAGTGCAGATTCGGTAAATCCTTAAACATTTTTTCATAGTCTTTTCTCATGCTATCTTTTCCTTTGCCAACCAACTTGGCCGGGAAATCATATAGCTCCACATCATCTGCATAAGGTTCTAAAAAGGCATCAATGTTTCCTACATTATAAGCATTCAATTGGCGTTCCACCAACGCCAGCGGTGTTTCCTTAAGCAATGTATCAGGAGCAATAACAAAACCTTTATTTATTACAAGATTGATTTTTTTTAGATTCTCCAGGTTTTCAACCGGGTTGGCATTTAATAAAACCGCATTCGCTTTTTTTCCAACTGCAATGCTCCCTTCCGTTTTTTCATGGTCAAATATTTTCGCAGAGTTAATCGTTGCTGATCTTATAATTTGCCAGTTGCTCATGCCACTTTTTTGCATAGCCATTAACTCACTAAAAAATGAAGATGCATGTTGCGTACCTATGTTTCCTGCATCGGTTCCTGCCACAATTATTACTCCAGCATCCGACATTTTTTTAAGGTTTACCATTCTTACAGAATCCTGGTGGCCAAAGAAGCTCACCAACGCTTTAGAATTAAATTGCTTTTTATATCTCCCGATTACAGCCGTGTCAGGCAAATGTTTCAAATCAGTTATAGAACCAATTTGCTGTGGATTTGAATTGATAAGATCATAGAGTGAATAATTATTTTTTTGCGCAAATGTGTTTTCATACCCACCCGCTACAATAAGTGTAGGGCAAATAATAACCTTTTTTGATTTCAATAATTGTATAAAATCGTCCTGCACCACTTCGTCCTCGATATCGTGAACGAGATAGTCGCAACCACTCTCTACAGCGAGTTGAGCAGTTATCCTTTCTGTTGCATGCACTGCTACTTTTAAATTATTTTTATGCGCCTCATCTATAATGACTTTTGCGATAGGTTGAAATTTTTTTGCATCGGCTGCAGTATTTGCGATGTACCATATTTTGATAAAGTCAGGATGATATTGCAATTGTTGCTGTACATATTTTACGCCATCTTCCGTAGTTTTTACAAGGCTGAAAGGTTCATCATTTTTTAAGTTTTCAAATTCCCTTGGTTCGTAGGAAGTGAGCAATGGCCCCGTCATATAAATTTTAGGAGCATATTTTTTATCAGTAAACGTATCCCTTTGCTGAAGAAAATTATTTGTTGAGCCTACATCAATTACTGATGTTATTCCCAGCTTTGTGTACCGCCGTAAAAAATCTTCCATATTATTATGTGACCATGCAATTTCTTTTTCATAAGGCATTCCCTTTCTTAGATCAATTCCGTCGGGCCTTGTATACAAGCCACCACTTTGAAAAAAATGCACATGTGCATCAGTAAGGCCAGGCAGTAAATATTTTCCGCTGCCATCAATTACTGTTACTCCGGCCGGAATTTTTATTTTGTTTGAAGCATGTATTTCAGAAATGATATCGCCGGTAACAATTACAGTTTGCCCGGGAACTAATTTTTGTTTATCAACATCTACAATGGTTACATTAGTCATATAAGTTTGACAAAGCGCGGGGAGAGTAGCAAGGAGGAAACAAATAAAAAAGACTGTTTTATTTTTCATGCTATAGTATTTAGAAATATTTTAAAAGTAAGATGGAAAGATTGTAGTTACAAATAATTCCAGTTGCTAATATGCATTACGTCTATGCTGTTTTCAGCTGTTTTTGTTGAGGCCGTAATAAAAAACTATTGGGATTTTACCGTATGGTATCTTACTTTAGGGGAACCAATATTTAATTAGTTGGAGCAAAAAGTCTTCTTTAAACTTTAAAAATTTCCTGTTATGAATTCACGTCGCGGCTTTTTACAAAAACTCACTGTACCCTTTATTGCCATGCCATTTTTGAGTAGGTATAGTCCTGCAGGCTGTACAGCCATCTCTAATGTTTCACCGGAGGGGCCTGTATTACGTGTAGCCATCATGGGCCTTGGCAGTTATGGCACCCGTGTAGCTGAGGCAATGCAAACTTGTACAAGAGCTAAACTTGTTGGTGCTATCAGCGGTACACCTTCTAAGATAAAAGCCTGGCAAGGCAAGTATAATATTCCTGAAAAAAACTGTTACAATTATGAAAATTTTGACCAGGTAAAAAACAATCCAGACATTGATGCGGTCTATGTAATAACGCCTAATGCCCTTCATCATGACCAGGTAATAAGAGTAGCCAAAGCAGGCAAGCATGTAATTTCAGAGAAGCCAATGGCATTAAATGCCAAAGAGGGGCAGGAGATGATTGATGCATGCAAGAAAGCAAATGTAAAACTGCTCGTAGGCTACAGGATGCACTTTGAGCCGCACACAGTAGAAGTTATAAGGATGAGAAAAGAAGGTGAGTTTGGAAAACCTCTTTTTTTCCAGGGGTTAAGTGGGTTTACAATTGGTGATCCAAATCAATGGCGGTTAAACAAACAACTATCGGGAGGGGGTTCATTAATGGACATAGGTATTTATTCCATCAATGGCTCACGGTATATGATAGGCGAAGATCCAATATGGGTGACTGCGGAAGAAACCAAAAATGATCCTGTAAAATTTAAAGAAGGCGTTGATGAAACCATTCAATTTCAACTTGGTTTCCCGGGTGGGGCAGTAGCTTCCTGTTTGTCAACTTATAGTATGAATAACCTGGACCGCTTTTTCTTAAACGGGGAAAAAGGTTATGCTGAATTATCTCCTTCAACAGGCTATGGCCCTATACGAGGCCGCACGAATAAGGGAGAAATAGATCAGCCTGTGGTTACACATCAAACAGTACAAATGGATAAAATGGCGGGTATCATTTTTGATGGTGAAAAACCCATCGTACCCATAGATGGTGAAGAAGCCATTAAAGATTTAAAAATTATTGATGCCATCTACGAGGCAATTAAGACCGGGAAAAAGATAGAGTTGAAATTGTAACGATGTGGAAAATCTACTTGCCTAGTTTAATGTTCTGATTAAGTAAGCATTATATTTTTATATAAGTTTTACTGCCAATTTGCTTCGCAGAATTACTCTTTCTTTTCAAATTGTGGCATTTCATTTCTTGCAAGGCAATTGCTTCTGTAAATTTAAAAGTTAAACAAATGCAATTATTTCCATTATGCTAACCAAATTAAAATTTAAGTGCTCATTTTGCTTGAGATAAAATAAAACAATGAGAAATTTTTTCGTTATAGCATTTAGTTTTATTATAATGTCTTTTAATGTATGGCAGCAGGATTTTGAAACTGCAAAACAAGTTGCTAAAGAAAAACATGAACTTATTCTATTAAACTTTTCCGGTTCCGATTGGTGTGGCCCATGCATGCGAATGAAGAAAGAAATTTTTGAAAATGATAAGTTTTTGAAAATGGCTGATAATTCTTTGGTGCTTTTGAATGCTGATTTTCCCCGGAATAAAAAAAATCAGTTACATAAAAACGTTCAAAAACAAAATGATGCCTTAGCTGATAAATATAATGCTGAAGGCAAATTTCCCTTTACGCTGCTCTTGGATGAAGATGGTAAAATTCTAAAAACATGGGAGGGCTTACCCAATCAAACTGCAGACGAATTTGCAGAGCAAATAAAAAATATTTGCGATGCTCATAAGTAATCCTCCAATTTTACTAACTGAATTTAAAAAGGTGGAAAGGCTCATGGGCAATTCTTTTGAGATAACCGTGGTAGCTGAAGATGAAACATGGGCGCATGATAAAATAGGGATGGCTATTGCCGAGATAAAGCGTATAGAAAAATTATTGACAACATTTGATGACAACAGCCAAACGAATCAAATTAACAAACAGGCAGGCATTTCACCGGTTAAAGTTGACCAGGAAGTTTTTGATCTTATAAAGCGATCGCTAAGAATCTCCACAATTACTGACGGCGCGTTCGATATTAGTTACGGTTCGATTGATAAACGATTTTGGAATTTCGACAAATCAATGACTTGCTTACCTGATGAGGCTACTGCAAGGTCAATGGTTCAGCTTATCAATTACCGCAATATAATTTTAAATGAAAATGATTGCACCGTAATGCTTAAAGAAAAAGGAATGCGCATTGGCTTTGGCGGAATAGGGAAAGGTTATGCTGCTGAAATGGCAAAAGCACTGCTTAAAAAAGAAGGGGTAAAAAACGGTATAGTAAATGCTTCCGGCGATCTTACTACATGGGGAACACAGGCCAATAATAAGCCCTGGACAATTGGCATTGCCAATCCTGATAATCCCCATTTACCTTTTTCATATATGACTATAAGCGACATGGCAGTGGCTACTTCAGGCAATTATGAAAAATTTATAAAAATAAATGGCAAGAAATATTCACACACAATAAATCCAAAAACCGGTCTTCCTGTAACTGGTATTAAAAGTGTAACCATTATAAGCCCTAATGCTGAAATAGCAGATGCTATGGCGACACCTGTTACTATTATGGGAGTTAAAGCTGGCATTAATTTAATCAATCAAATACCACATATAGACTGCGTCATTATTGATGATAACAATAGAATCTTTTCTTCAAAAAATATTAACCTGCAATGAAACAAAGAATAATAAACGCGGCAATGCCTGTTGCTTTCGCATGCTTTATCTCTACAGTGTTGTTTGCTTCATGCACAACAGTAAAAGAGTATCAAAAAAACAAATTAAACGATTCTGAAATGATCTTGGGTAACCGCAAGATTGAAAAAACAGAATTAAATTTTCAATCCTATCGTGAGGGAGGGTCAGGCGCCAATTCAGGTAAAACAGGTGGCGGCTGCGGCTGCAATTAATGCAAACAATTTCCTCTTTAACATCAACGGAATTTCGAAGTAAAAACAGCATTAATGAAAAGAATTTTTTTTACGGCAGCGGCGATGTTTGCGTTATTGCAATCTTACTCTCAAAATAATGACGATTCAACAGGCTTTAAAAGCAGGAAATTAAAAATTGAAGAAATAAACCTGGTGTCCAGTTATTATAACCAGGATGGGAATAATTCATCTGTAACAGGGGGCACTGGTACGGAAAAGCTTACTGATATTTCTAGTGTAATCGATATAAAACTTACGAGGTACGATATTAAATTAAGGAAGCACACTTTTACCGGTGAACTTGGTGTTGACCATTACACCTCTGCATCTTCGGATAAAATTGATCCCAAAAATATTTCATCTGCTTCTCATGCCGACACCCGTATTTACCCGGCTATTAGCTGGAGCGTCGAAAATGAAAAGAAGAGTACGACTTTCGGGATCGGTTTATCTTCCTCCACAGAATATGACTACCAGTCTTTTGGAGCAAATATTAACTTCTCTAAAAAAACCAAAAATAAAAGCGGGGAATTCAGCGCTGGTTTCCAGGCTTACATTGATAATTTAAAACTTATTGCTCCTATTGAATTTCGGGCAAACCCAAATGAGAAGAATCCACATTATGCAACCACAGGAAGAAATACTTTTTCCGGATCATTTTCATACTCGCAAATTATTAATAAGAGTTTGCAATTAATGCTCCTTGCTGATGTTGTACAGCAACAAGGCTACCTGAGCCTGCCATTCCATAGAGTATATTTTACTGATGGTTCAATACACCAGGAAAACTTACCTGGTAGACGCTTTAAAATTCCATTAGGCTTCAGGGCAAATTATTTCGCCGGGGATAAATTTATCGTAAAGGCTTATTATCGATTTTATGCTGATGACTGGGGACTCAATTCCCATACGGCAAATATTGAAGTGCCTGTAAAAATTACACCGTTTTTATCTGTGAGTCCTTTTTATAGATATTACAACCAGTCAGCAATAAAATACTTTGCGCCTTACGGAATGCATACTGCCCAGGATCAGTATTACACCAGCAATTATGATATGTCAAAATTCAACAGCAATTTCTTTGGAGGCGGAATTCGAATAGCGCCACCTACGGGAGTTTTTGGAATTCAGCGTCTCAGCGTGTTAGAATTGCGCTACGGGCATTACACAAAAAATATTGGTATGAATGCCAATATTTTTTCAATGAATTTGAAATTTAAATAGAGAACTATTTTTTAAGAAGCAAATCAGTTATTAAAGGAGTTGCAAAGCTACAAGCATTTACAGGCCAAAGAAATATTAGATTGATATGACATAAGTTTAGATGCATTTCATTTAGACTAATTTTTTATTTTTTATTAAACGATGTGTTAACCTCCACGCCTTTGCTTAATGTTTGATACACCACGCAATATCTTTCAGTGAGTTTTGAAAGAGATGCTAATTGTTCCTCGCTTACTTCTGCATCAATAAAAAAATTCAGGCGAATAGATTTGAACCCTACAGGCACCTCTTTGGATACGCCTAACGTTCCGCGAAAATCCAAATCACCTTCTGCTTTTACAGCACCATTTTTTATTTCAATTCCAATGGCCGTAGCGACTGCGCTTAGCGTTACACCTGCACATGCTACCAATGCTTCGAGTAATAAATCACCTGAGCATGCCAGCATCCCGCTGCCACCAGTTGCAGGATGCAGGCCTGCTTCAACAAAGGCTTTACCTGTTTCTACTTTGCATGAAATGCCTTCCCCTATCTTGCCTTGCGCTTTGAGAGTTATGATCGCTGATTCACCTTGTTCACGATATTTTTGTTTAAGCGGCGCTTGCAGATTTTTTAATTCTTCTGAATTCATTTATCAAAAGTATTGAATAAAGAGAGATGTGTATTTGCGTAAGAAATATTTGAAACATATTCTGCAGCATTGAAAGAAGCGAGCATATTGAAAGAACATTTGATTGTAAACAAGCAAATAATATTCTTATAATAATTATGCATTGACACCTGCAAAGAAATTATGCAATGCATTACTAACTGGAAATAGTCACAATTTGATTTAATATAAAATTTTTAACTATGAATTATTAAAGTAAAAAAAATGCTTGATCGTACAAGGCATCACATTCTACAGCCCCTCCAAAAATTGCGAATGTATATAATCAACTACAGCTGGCAGGCTGTTGGTTTCTTCAAAAACTTTTAATTGCCGGTCTGCGCCTGTGCCTTGTTCCAGCATGCGATGAACATTGCTTACTGCATTGCGGATGCCGAGAGGGCCGGTTACATCTTCAATAAAATCGAGCAGCTCATAAATAAGCACCCGGGTATTTACTTCAGCTTCTTTACCAAAATCAATAAGGCTTCCTTCAATACCATAACGGCCGGCGCGCCATTTATTTTCATTGATCAGCACCCGGGGATAAATTATAAAGTTGAGGTTTTCTGTCCTTAATTTATAAAGCTTGGCGCATATTCCCTGGAACAGTGCGGCAATGGTAATTGTTTCATGCACCGTCATGGGTACATCACATATACGAAACTCAACTGTATTAAAAAACGGATGCACACGAAGGTCCCACCAGATCTTTTTCCCATTGTCAATACAATTTGTTTTTACAAGCAGCTTTACATAATTATCATAGGATTCTATGCTCTCGAAAAAATCGGGTATGCCTGTACGTGGGAACTTGTCAAAAACCTTTGTGCGAAAAGATTTATAACCGGTTTTCCTGCCTTCCCAAAAAGGTGAATTGGTACTTAATGCATAAATGTGTGGCAAAAAATACCTTGCAGAGTTGGCTATATGGATGGCCATTTCGCGGTTCTCCATCCCTACATGTACATGCAAGCCGAAAATAAGGTTGCTTCTTGCAGCTTCCTGCAATTCGTTTACAATTTCACTATAGCGTGCATGATCAGTAATTAACTGGCTTTCCCAATGGCTAAAAGGATGTGTGCCTGCCGCTCCTATCCACAGCCCAAGATTATCGGCAATACTGCTGATTGTTTTGCGGAGTGTAGCTACATCCATAAAGGCCTCATCAATATTCTGGCAAATATCTGTGCCTACTTCAACCACAGCCTGGTGCATCTCAGCCTTCACTTTATCTTTTATAACTTTTTCACCTTCCTGCACAATTTTCTGTTCATGGCTTTTAAGCTCACGTGTTACAGGGTCCACCACCATGTATTCCTCTTCTATTCCCAATGTAAAATTCCTGTAGTTAATGCCTGCCATGATTTGAATTAAGAATTATGAATTAAAGACTAAAAATCCAGGTTAACTCATCACTCACCACTTTCACTTTTCACTATACAATGCCTTTCCATCAGCACTTCTCCGTACATATTCGCCCCACGTAAGATTATCTTTTCTATCTTCCTGTGATTGTGCTTTTTCAATGGCATAGGTTGCGGCGGTCTCCACAACCCAATCGAAATTTTCCTGGCCAACACTTGTAATTTCTGCATCCGGTGCGGGATTACAGAAGTCAATAGCATAAGGCATGCCATCACGCAATGCAAGCTCAACAGTATTGAAATCGTAACCCAGGTATTTACAAATTTTTAAAACTATATAAGTCATCAATTCTATCCTTTCTTTGTCTGGTTTAAAATCGGCAACATATCTTAAGTGATGTGGATTGCGTGGCTCGTACGGCATAATGCGCACATACTTTCCACCAATGCAGTAACAACGGTAGTATTCATCAAAAACAATTTCTTCCTGCAACATCATTATAAGCTCGCCTGTTTCTCCGTGTTTTGTAAAAAAATCATCCGGGGCGTTTACCTTATAAACATTTTTCCATCCGCCACCGGCGTGTGGCTTCATGTATGCAGGAAAACCAATGTATTGAAATATAGTTTCCCAATCCATAGGATAAGCAAGATTTGTAAAAGACTGATCGCCTGTATCGGCAGGTAAGCCGCTTGAGGGGATAATCACAGTTTTTGGAACCGGTACATTGATTTTTGTTGCAAGACAATTATTAAAAAATTTTTCATCGGCGCTCCACCAGAAGGGGTTATTAATAACCGCAGTTCCGCAAAGAGCAGCGTTTTTTAAAAAAGCACGGTAGAAGGGAACATCCTGCGAAATGCGATCAAGTATTACCGCGTAGCCGCTGCTTTCACCTTGTATTACTTTATCAATATGAACAGGCTCCGCAGTTATATCTTTTATATTCTTACTGTTTATTCTTTCCACAAAAGCTTCCGGGAAACTTCTTTCTTTGCCGAATAATATTCCAATCTTTTTCATGTTATTTTTTTTGATAAAGTTTATAAAATCCCGGAAGAATTAGTATAATCAAATATATTTTTTGATTCCGAATAAAACAAAATTATATTTTATCAATATCATGGTGTTAGCATGACACGTGTACACGGCCACAGAAGAAGAAAAACTTGAATACATGCTTCATTCGCCGTTAGGCTTCCAATTTGAAATTTGCTTATTTTTGAGCGTTCTATGCAAACGGAAAAAGTACGAAGCCAACTTACTGAAACACATATTCTTTATTCTGATTTATTGAAAAGAGATGTAATCCTCGATTTTTATTTGCCCCCCGGTCACAGTTCCGGCGGTGATATGAGCATGCTGCTTATAAATGATGGACAAGATCTTATAACCATGAATTTTGAAAACATCCTGGCAGAGCTTTACCGGGATGAAATTATTTCTCCATTGTTTTGTATAGGTATTCATTGCAGCGCGGACAGGAAAAATGAATATGGTACCGCAAGATTTTTAGATTTTAAAGGAAGAGGGACAAAGGCGCTTTTTTACCATCGTTTTATTTTTGAAGAGTTATTTCCCTTCATAAAAAATACTTATAGTCTTTTTTCTTTTAAAGAAAAATCCTTTTGCGGTTTTTCATTAGGTGGCTTAAATGCGCTTGATATTGTTTGGAACAATCCGAAGGAATTTACTAAAGCCGGTATCTTCAGCGGATCGCTATGGTGGCGTAATGTAAGCCAGGACGATCCTGCTTTTGATGAAAGGAACCATAGGATCATGCATAGCCAGATAAGAAATGGCGAGTATGCCCCATGGCTAAAATTTTTCTTTGAGACAGGCACTCTTGATGAAATTGCTGACAGAAATAAAAATGGAATCATTGATTCTATTGATGATACTCTTTCTCTCATTGAAGAGCTTGTAACGAAAGGCTATGATCCTGCAGCCGACATTCGATATCTCGAAATAAAAGACGGCAGGCACGACGTAGAAACATGGGGGAGGGCCTTTCCGGAATTTTTAAAGTGGGGGTGGGGAAGAATAAGTAATAAGAATAAGTGATCAGGGATAAAAGGTGAGTTGAAGGTTAAAGGAATAGAGTAGGGCTGCATCTTTATTAATATCCCGATTCTTATTGGAAAAAATCCGTCCTTGATTAAAAAACTAGAGGCGCGTCCCGAAATCATATACTTATATCAAACCGTTGGCCATACATATAAATCTTTCTCCTTATTATTCTTCAGGGTTTTAGCTAAAGTACATTCTTTATAAGTTCCATCCTCAACACTATCATATAGGTTCAATTTCTCCAGCAATGCTGGCGCATCTTTGGTTTTTACAAAATATTCGAGGATATAAGAATATTTACAATTTTCATAGTAAGCCTCATAGATATTTAATTTAACGGGGGTAAATAATTCTTTATATATATTAAGATCAACGTTTGGATCGGTAAGGAAAACAAAAATTTTACGTTCATTTCCAAGCGTATCGTGCAACCTTTCTGCCTGTAAAATTGTGTAACCGCCAGCCTGCATTGTTTTTATATGCACCTGGGCAAGCCGTGATGTTCTTGGTTCTTTAGAAAATACAAATTGCAATTCGCCGGACGAAAAGCGATGTTGCGCAATGTACCTGAATACCCCATTTTTTTCAGATTGCTGTAGAGTGACACCCACATTACTATGTAAAGACCGGGTGTATTGTTCCCATCGTTTAATAAATGGCTCTTTGTCCAATGTTGTTTCAAAGCATACGAACTGTACTTTCTTATCTGCGCTCATTGTTACAAGGTAAGCTTTAAAAACGGAGTAGCTTGAAACACATTTTTATAGATAGAAATTAATTCAGCATGGAGTTCTTGGCACATTGATAATTTACTGATCTACTAAAGGCATATTTCGTTGGAAGAAATTATAATAAATGTTGAAGTTTCTCACTAAAAGTATTCTATTACATTATATAAAAGTGCGTCGATTGGTTTCTCCGAACGAGTATTCAAAGAAGTCATTGATGCTTGATGAAGACCTTTAAAAAATTTACATCTACCTTATGATTCTTTTTCTACGGTGATAGTGCATTCCCCGATTAGTGCGGCCAATGCGCCAACTGCGGCAAGTATCGGCGCAAAAAATGTACCCACCACACCAAGGGTAAGAGGAAAGCTCATAAGCTCTTTACCCTCCTTATCGTGAATGGTAATTTTTCTCGTGTTCCCCTCCTCAATAAGTTCTTTTACTTTATTAAGCAGGTGTTCCCCTTTTATTTTGAATGTTTCTTTTATGGTTGCCATAATAATTTTTTCTTATTACAAAATTATGTATTGTTAGCCTTGAGTTTATACCCTCCGGGCAACGATCTTGTTGAATGTTAATTTTATCAGCAAAATTTTATGAGCCGCGACAGAATTAAGGGATCAGGTTGTTATTTCAATTTGCAAAAAAAAATAATTTACTTTTTCTTCAACTCCACTGTTTTTATATCAACTGTAATTTCCTTAAGCCTTTTCTCAATAGCTGGTTTCAAATCTTCCTGGTAACGGCCTCCTAAATACTTTGCGAGGAATTTTTCTGCCTCGGCAAATAGTGCAAGATTATTAGTAGGGTTTGCAAAACCATGGCCTTCATCGGGCGCTACAATATATTCAACTGGAAATCCCCTGTCACGCAATGCAACAACTATCTGGTCTGATTCTGCTTTGTTCACACGCGGGTCATTAGCTCCCTGCACAACCAAAAGTGGGGTTTTTATTTTATCGGCAGCCGTAAGAGGGGATTGTCTTTTTAATTGCTCTTTTCCTTCTTCTGTTGTTGGGTCTCCCATTCTTAAATAAAACAGTTTCCTGATTTGATCCCAATAAGGCGGAATTGAATTTAATAATGTGATGAGATTTGATGGCCCGACTATAGAAACTGCAGCGGCATATACATCAGGAGTAAACGCTACTCCTGCAAGAGCTGCATAGCCTCCATAAGAGCCACCAAGTATGCCAACTTTTTTAGAATCCACATAGCCCTGGCTTACTAAATATTTTGCTCCCCATGTAATATCATCCTGCATTTTTTGGCCCCATTCCCTGTTGCCTGCGTTTATATACTTTTCCCATAGCCTGTTGATCCCCTGAAATTCGGCATCAAGACCAGATAGCCCCTGTTTGCGAGAAATTGCGCTATTGAATTATAACCCCAGGTATCTCTATACCATGGGCCGCCGTGCGGAAAAATTACAAGTGGCAGGTTTTTATGAGCAACTCCATTGGGCCACATAACATATGCGGGAATTGTCAATTCATCAGAAGATTTATAAGTGATCGGCTCCATTTTGGCCAGGTCATTCACCGGTATTTCCGGCCTTGCTTTATATTGCAGAGTCAGCTTTTTAGAATTCCGGTCAAAGAGATAAGTAGTTCCCGGATCAACATCACTATATGCTGTCAGCAGCCATAAGTTTTCATCGGCTGCGGAAGAATTAAAACTAATTTCTGACTGTGGGAAGGATTTCTTTATAAGTTCAAAATCTTTTTCGAAATTTTTGTCTTTCCAATATCTCCTTAGTTTTTCATCTTCGTAGGCAGTATAAATAATTTCTTTTGTTTTATCAGAAAACTGAACATCGCTAATGTCCACATGATTCAAGGGATCCCTTTCAATATATTCTTCTTTCAGGCTTTCAGGATCGAGTAAGATTAATTGCTGAAAATTATTCTTCTCTCCTTTATTAGTTACAATATAAATTCGTTTATTATTTTTTTCAAAAGCATAGGGTGAAGCATCTTCATAAGGATCGGTGCTATAAATTTTCTCAAAATTATTATTGTTCACTTTCAGAACGTCATGGCTGCCATCTTCATTAGCTCTCGTAGCCAAACGAAGACTGTCATTCCAGTCAAAAATCCAATTAGTGATTCTTTCTGTTGCAGAATTTTTATGAAGCAATGTTTTTCCGCCTGTAGAAATTTTTAATTTGTAAAGGTCATGCCATGCTTTATCCCTGTCATTCAAACCAATGAATATTGCATCCGGATCAGATTTTGGAACGGAATAAATTAATACCCTGATACCGGTTAAGTGTGTGAGATCTTTATTTTCAGGAACTGCCTGTCCCTGTGCCGGCGCAGCATTAGGATCCACAGCATACAGGTTGAAATTTTCATCACCGCCTTTGTCCTTGACATATAAGATATACTTTCCGTTTCTGGACCAAAAATAATTATCTATTGGCCTGAGAGTGTCTTCAGTCAAAGGTTTGGCATCAGTAAAAGCCGCTTCGGCTTTTTTTACCCAGATATTTCTTGTTCCCTTGTACTCTTTGACAAACGAAATAAATTTACCATCTGGTGAAAGATTTGCCCGCGTTATTTGCGGATCACCAAAAAATAATTCCCTGTCAATAACAGGAGGAAATTTTTCAGTTTGTGCAAAAGTGTGAACCTGGGTAAAAGAACAAATGATAAGAAATAACAACCTGGCTTGCCTCATAAAATGTAGTTTAATTTTTTTCAAAATATAATTAAAAACATTCTTGCTGGCTGAGGTATGGCTTATGGGAGGATTGGATGCATTAAGTTAATAAATCTAATTTGAAACTATACAAAATCGCCTGCACTTTTAAATTTTATATTATTGGTTAAGCGTTTAGCGGTTTTATATTTTCGATTACAGGAGAAGCCATTACCAGATATTTACCCTCAAACTATCGGGCCTGTACATTTTGTCTCCGGGCTTTACACCAAAGGCTTCATAAAATTCAGGAATATTTACAACAGGGCCGTTTACTCTTTCTTTTGAGGGCGCATGAACATCTATCATAACCTGGTTGGCTAAACGCTCTTTTCTTTCTTCATACATCCAGCCCAAAGCATACCCGAGAAAATATCTTTGCAATTGAGTTAGGCCCCCAATTTTTTCATTCTTTTTATAAGCTTCTGTTTTCTTAAAAGCATCCAGCCCGAGCAGCATGCCACCGAGGTCAGCAATGTTTTCACCCTGCGTTGCATTTCCATTTATATGCAAAGTATCAACAGGATTGTATTCACTAAACTGGTTAATAATTTTTTTAGCACGGTCACTGAATTCAGCAGAATCTTTTACAGTCCACCAGTTAGTTAAATTCCCCTGCGGATCATATTGCCTGCCCTGGTCATCAAAGCCATGTGTAATCTCGTGTCCAACAGTAGATGCAGCCGCGTAACCATATATTAAAGCGTCATCAAGATCTTCATCTCTATATCCGGGCACGGCAAAAATACCGGCAGGTAAAACGATCTCGTTATTGCTGGGATTGTAATAGGCATTATAGGTTTGGGGAGTCATTTCCCATTCAGTTCTGTCAACAGGCTTGCCCAGTTTATTTATATTATAATTTTGCCACCATATTTTTGCTCTTTGAATATTTAATGCAAAAGGCCCTTTATCAATTTTTAAAGCGCTGAAGTCTTTCCATTTATCAGGATAGCCAACTTTCTGCGAGATCTTAGATAATTTTGCCAACGCTTTTTGTTTGGTGCTATCACTCATCCAGGAGAGTTTATTTATTCTTTCTTTGTAAGCATCACGGATAGCTTCTACTATATCTATGTATCTTTTTTTTGCTTTATCATTAAAATATTCTTTTACAAAAAGCTGCCCCAGTGCTTCACCCATTGCACCTTCTTCTGCATCTAAAACTCTTTTCCAGCGAGGCCTGGGTTCTTTGGCGCCGCTCAGGGTTTGTACATAAGTAAATGCATTATTAAAACTCACTGAATCGAGATAGCCGCTATAGCTTTGTATAAGATGAAATTGTAAATAATTTTTCCAATCGCTTATATTCGTTGATTTTATTTCTTTATTAAGAGCGGTATAAAATTCCGGCTGGCCTACTATTACCGAATCTAATTTTTTAATACCCATATTCTTTGAAAAATCGTTCCAGTTAATATTTGAAGCAAGTTTGGAAAGGCCCTGCATATCCATCTTATTATAATTCTTGTAGGGATCACGAAGATCTTCCAGTTTGCGGCTTGCCTTTGCCAGACTGGTTTCCAGGGCATATACAGCAGCCGAATTCTTTTGCGCCGCAGCATCATCATTTCCTAATTGTGTAAATGTTTTTAAAAGGTATTGTTTGTAAGCAGTCCTCACAGCTTCTGTTCGGGTATCGGTTTTAAAATAGTAATCACGGTTGGGCATTCCAAGGCCACCCTGGTCAAGTTTATAAGCCATTACGTCGCTGTTCTTATCATCCTGCGAAACATAGTCTCCAAAAAGACAACGGACTCCTTTTGTTTTCAAATCTGCTGCTTCATGCAAAAGATCAATAGTATTTTGGATAGCATTTATTTTATCAAGATCATTTTTTAAAGGAGAAATACCAGCCTTATCAAGGGCAGCGGAATCCATAGCGCTCTGCCAGAAATCACCGATCTTTTGCGTAACAAAACCTTGCGCAGCTTTATCGTTTACTGCGTCTTCATTTATTTTTCTAAGGCGCGTATATATTTCTTCCTGCACAAGATCGCCTATTCCCCAGCCGCTTTCGGAAGCGGGAATTGCATTTTGCTTTATCCATCCTCCATTAGCATATTCAAAAAAATTTTCCGCGGGGCTTACAGTTGTGTCGAGGTGAGACGCAAGAATATCTTCTTTGGGTTTTGTGTCTTTATTATTTCCGGGCTTACAGGCATTTAGAGCTGAGCAAATAATAACAAGCAGCATTATTTTTTTCATCGAGTATTAATTTTGATTAAATGTAAAGAATGATTTGATTCACGGAATATTTTTTTGATAAATGGGATTGCATAAACGTAAGCCGGGCATTCAGCAGGAAGATTGCTAATGAATTGAATTGAAGCCCTATCAAATGGCTGTAGAAATAATTTCTTTTGCTTCGTGTTTTAATTTGCCAAACAACTCTTCATCAATATTATTAAAATCTTTTTTCTCATAAGTTTTTACAAACAAGCCATTTTGCAATAAATAAATTTTATCGCAGATAGCAAGTAATGGTTCAATAATATGTGATGAAACAAAAATTGTTTTATTTTTTTGTTTTAAAGTTGTAATAATAATTTCGAGAATTTTGTTTGTTTCAAGATCGAGGCCATTAAAAGGTTCATCCAAAATAAACACCGGCCTGTCTTGTTTAAGGATACCAAGTAAGGCAAGCTTTTTTTTCATTCCTGTTGAATAGTTTTCAATCAATTCATTTAATGGTAATTTAAAATAATCCTGCAGAATGCCCAGGCTAAAACCAGCATTCGTTTGCCTGAATATTTTCAAATATTCATTCGCTGTTATACCTGAGTAGAAATAATTTACTGTTTCAAGATAGGCTGTGTCTTTTATGGAAAGTGGGGTGTTATCAAGCGTAAGCAGTCCTGCATTTGGCTTCATCGTTTTGGCAAGCACATTAAAAAATGTTGTTTTGCCTGCACCGTTTAAACCGACAATACCGTGAATCATTCCTTTTTCAAATCCAATATTTATATTGTTTAAAACAGGGTTCTGATCAAATTTTACACTAAGCCCTTGTATGTTAATCATTCAAGTAATAGTTTAAATTATTCCTGGCTTTATAAAAATAGATAAATGAAAGGATGATTGGTACGGGCAATAAATAAGGCAACGTGGAAAATAATGCTATCGTGATCAATAAAATAGAATTCCCGGTTTGCATTTTATTGGGACTGTACGAACTGTATTTCATGCAAATGGCAAAACACAACAATGATAGCTGTACAGGAATGAATAATAGGTTGAACAATAAAAATTCAGTATTAAGAATTGTGTTTATTATTATCAGCGGTGTGTATAAAATTATAATGTAGAGGTTGCTTCTTATAAGTTTGTTCAACAAATATTTGCCGGTAGGTTTTCCGCTCTCTCTTAAAACCTGTAGTGATTCACATTCATTATAAAACGATATTATTGTTGTAGTCAAAAACCATAATAAAAAAAGCGGCAATATTCTAAACCAGCAAAATGCTATAGCTAATAAATATAGTCCCGATAAAAAAATAAAATTTTTTCGGAAACCGCTTATCCATTCAAAGCTTGCCACGGGGATTACTAAAGATAAATTTTTAAAAACAGCCGTTTTTCTGAAGGAATTTTTGAAGTATGGAATAAAAAATAGCATAGCCAGTAACAACGGATAATACATCCATGATCTTGTAAAAATGGCTGTAACAGCAAATAAGAAAGTGAGGGCAATGTATTCTGAAAATATTTGCAAGTATGGGTTTTCAATGTGCTTATAAATAAAAAGTTTATCCTTCCGGTAAACCTGTAATGCGACACAAATAAAAGCCAATAAGCAAATAATGGAGTAAGAATGTACCCCTTCTTCAAATTGCCTGAATGAAACAAAAATTAAATAAAAAGCTACACCGCTTAATAAAAATGTGTACAGCCCAAGGCTGCGTAATTCTCTTTGCAATTGCTTAACCCTGATGTGTAGTAGAGTTAAAATCATATCAATGTAATATTATCGACATCAGAAGTAATGATTGTTTGAGTTTTTTCGTAAAAATAAATTTACATCTTCTTTTTTACTAAGGCTTGGTTTAGAAAAAAGAACACGGGTAAGAGATATTCATACCTAACGGAATCGATTAGCCGAAATTTATATCAACGCATTTTTTGAAGACCAGCTTTTGACACCATCGGCGGGAAAACTTAATTCCTTTAAAAGGATATCCTCAATACACGATTCGGCGAAGATTGAATATATTTATATTGTAATAATGAAAAATTCAGAGGAATCCCGAGGGAATCGGCAAACAAAGAGATGAACACCTTCAATAATTTGAAGTGAAAAAACTTTGCTGATTGAAATTGAAATAATATTTTATCCAAAAAATTTAATTATGAAACATGCTGTTTTGTTGCTTATGTTTTTAGCCTGCTGGATGTTCAACCCAGTCCAGGCCCAGTCCGGGCAGGAAAAATTAGATCTTCCGGGAGATAACCTGAACCTGTATGCAGTATTAAAACTTTTCCAGGAATCTGAAACGCTTGAAGGTTTTGAAAAAACTTTAAATGATGAGAGTTCAAATATTAATAACCTTGACCTTGACGGCGATAATAAGACAGATTATATTAAAGTAGTTGACAATGCAGATGGTGATGTGCATAACATTGC
Organism: Chitinophagaceae bacterium; assembly: GCA_036007765.1. Classification (GTDB taxonomy): domain Bacteria; phylum Bacteroidota; class Bacteroidia; order Chitinophagales; family Chitinophagaceae; genus Ginsengibacter. Next base: position 25,162 of record DASYOM010000112.1, read on the forward strand.
ACTGAGAATATCAGTAAATAAAAATGAGGATCAGGATGTAGCAGTGTTTGTAGTTCAAAAAGATAAAGAGGGGAATGTACAAATACAATTAATTGGTGATGAAGACCTCTATGGTAAAGATTATATTATTGAACCCAATTATGAAACAGGAGAAAACAATTCCGGAACTCCTAATCCCGGGTATATACCTCCGCCGGCAACTGAATTGAATAAAGATATAGAAATACAAAAAACAACATCCTCTGAAATAGCAACGTGGCATGTAGTAAGATACATTTATGTTCCTAACTATGTAGTATGGCGCTCACCCTGGCATTGGGGGTATTATCCCACCTACTGGCGGCCCTGGAAGCCTTCTTACTGGCATTATTATTATGGCTATCACTATCATTGGGATTATTTTTATTACGGGCATTATCGCCGCTGGAAATATTACCGTTATCCCGCATGGCATGATTATTATTACAGGCCAGGTTTCAGGTCAAGATCGGTTTTTGTGCAGCACAGGTTTAAACTTGGTGACTATAGAAAAACCTATTCAAGGCCTGATCTTGCAAGAGAAGGCTCAGCATCATTTAAAAAAGATAATCCCAAAGCTCCATCAGCAAATAATAAGTTACCCGCTTTTGACAAAACCGGGCGTCCTGTTCACCCTAATCCTATAACTAAACCTGTTGTAACTAATCCTGTTACCAAACCTGTTATAACAAATCCTGTTACCAGGCCTGGTATCAAACCTGTAATAACAAAACCTGTAACAAGGCCTGTTACGACAAAGCCTGAAACCAGGCCCGTTATAACAAGACCTGTAATTAGACCTATTACAAGGCCTGTAATAACGAAACCTGTAACCCGGCCTGTTATTAAACCTGATGTAGACAAGCCTTCAGTTAACAAGCCATTGCATGTAAAGAAAAAATTACGGTAGAATATATAAAAAATTATTGCTCCTGTCGTTGTGAATTAATAGTTATCGGCGGAGCTGACGTCGGGATTCAATCAATTTGTTTTTCCAAATTCATTCACCGGGGAAGGTTTAATATTATTTTAAAATCTTTCTCTTACAAAAGAAATTAATAAAAGAATCTATCATATTAAGTTGCCAAATTTTAGGTACATGAGAACCTCTTGTTGTGTACCGTTATTTTGTTTTTGAAAATCTATGCTCGTCAAATATTTGCCCATTCTTTAGAATTGATTTTTTAAAAACTCCGTCTTTAGAGTATTCACTTTTTTTCAACACTTTCATAGAGCCGATATTATATTCAAAGACGCCGGTATGAATACGAATAAAGTCAAGTTTGTTAAAGCCATATTCAGTCAATAGTTTTACTGATACAGTCGCGATGCCTTTGTTCCAATACGGCTCACCGATCCAATATCCAATTTCTGCAGTTCTTTTGTAAACGTCACTTTGTCCAAGTAAGCCAATTACACCACAAAACTGGCTATCGTATCCTATGGCAAAAGTCATCTGAGGGTTTTCTTTTTGAGTGAGCTTAATAAAATGGTTTGCGTCGTCAATAACATAAGGAGATGGAAGAAAGTCCCTTATGTTGTCCCATATTTTTTTATTATTGGCTAGTTGTGCTAATACATTTGCGTCGTTGTCGTAAAGTGGTCGTAAGATTATGTTTCCTTCTTTTAGCATAGATACTGATCGAATGAATGGCACACAACGTGAGGCATTGGCAGGGCATTTGATATACGTCTGCTGGTGCCGAGGCTGATTGAAAAACTATAGCCGAAGTTATGGACAAAAGCTAAATTACTAACGCTTTGCTGGAGCTGCAGCTGATGGAGGACTGTAGCCGATGATCTGCAAGTCGCCCCTGCTATTGTCAATGCAGTTGTTGTACGATTTGGACTGCATTAATTCGCTTTAAATACTTCTTGCAAAACGTTTTCAATACTCGTGTCCCTTAAATTCTTGTTTATGATTCTCCCTTCTTTGTCAATCAAAAAATTAGTTGGAATTGTAAGAAAGCCAAAATCTTCTGAAATCCTGCTATGTGACCCGTTTAAATCACAAACCTGAATCCAACTAAGGCTATCTTGTTTCACTGCGTCTTCCCAATTCTTTTTATTCTCATCTAAAGAAATACTAACGATTTCAAACCCTTTATCTGCAAATTTCTTATAGGCCTTCATGAGATATGGATTTTCTTCTCTACAAGGAGGGCACCAGCTCGCCCAAAAATCAATAAGCAAATATTTTCCTTTGAATGTTTCATTGGTTAAGGTTCGATTTTTACTATCAACTATTTTAAAATTAGGTGCAGGTTTATTTAATTGAGTTTGCTGTTTCGCAATTATCAATTTTAATAAATAATTGGAATAGTAATTATTTTTATTCTCGAGAGAATTATAAATTTCTTCTAAATCAGTGGCAGACCATTGCTCTTCCAAATTTCTCTTAACTAAATAGGCAGATACAAGTGATTTAGGATTTTCCTTCACTTCATTTAATATCAAATCATATTTGTTTTTATAGAATTGAGAATCTAAACTGTCGGTATTTTTAGATTCTTTTCTATACGCTATAGCTGTTTTTTGATAGGTAATTGCCACATTCAGTATTTTTTTATTGAAGGCGGTGAATCGTTCCTGAACTTCGGTTCCCGAGATCAGAGAATTTGCCATTGAATCTTTAAATAACTGTGCAGTTGTAATACCGGAATCCAGAATAAAATAAGCTGTCCATGGCCATCCCTGTTTTAGGTCCTTAAGCATGAGTTTACACGGTTCCGGATTTGGTATTTTCCCCCGGAAAAGAAAAAAGCCATTGGTAAAATTCACCGAGTCAAGCGCTGGCAAAAGAACTTTGCCAGTAGTATCTATGTGAACCAGGTATAACATACCCGAATCCAGGCCGTCAACTTTGCCATACAAAATATAATTCCTTTCATTCCCATTAGTTGCCTTTGCATAATAATGATGATTGCAAGCAACCGAGAAAAAAAGAATTAAAATTGAAAAAATAATTTTCATCTGTTGCGATTAGCTATCGTAAAGTTAGAATTTTCGTCATTTCGTACAACGATTGCCGCTTGCCGATGTTGGGGCATTTCACGTTCCTTCTGCCGGTACTTCAGCCCAACAACGGACGGATGCCGAAGGTAACAAACAAAAGATGAACTAAGACCTTCTGTCCGTTTTCTACTTCAATTTTGACATATACATATACCAATTCCATTCCCAAGTCTTACCGTTATCAATAGAAGAAGCCTGGCTCCAAACCGGATTGTTATTGTCCCTTGCGTCCCAACGAAAAACAACTATTACAGGCTTGCCATTGAAAGTATCTTTAGTGAAAAAATGGCCAACGTTATTTTCAAATGAACCTACAACCGGTGGATCTAATTTCCCTTCGTTAAGTCTTACGGTCATTCCTTCAAAAGATTGTCCATCAAATTCTGCAAGAAAATTGTCAATATTGCCAATTCCATTAAGCACTTTATACATTTCTTGTGTTGATTCAAATTCAGTCCATTCGGTACAATGGGTTAATCTTGATTTAAGTTTTTATTATGCAGTTTCCACTTGCCTTCAAAAAAATCAAAGTCGTGGGTTGAAGAAGTTGAAGAAGCCGTAATTGTCAATTCTCCGTTTGTATCAAAATTAATTTTGGGTGTTTCTAAATTTTCAGTTAGCGTCAGTGCTTTGGAATTTTGATTTAAAAGTAATAAACTATTATGTGTTGTTATCAACTCTTGCATTGATTTCTTTAGCGTAGTTGGCATATTCTCAATCCCTTTTTGCTTTACTTCATATTCGTTTTCGTCTTCAAAATTGGTAATCGTAACCAATAAGTTTTTGTCTTGAAAAACAGGTAGTATTGGGAAATCATTTTCAGTCATTTCGCTTACCCACAATGAAATGTCCTGAACATTTATGGTTTTTAGAAATGGTATATATTCAGTATCAAACAATTTTATTACCTTATCAAGTGTGTTGTTACAAACGTAAAAATCAATTACTGTAAAAACTTTGTCAGTTTTAATAAATACATTTTTAAGCAATGGTTTCAATAAATAAACATTGTCAGAGTTTATCATCATTTCATTTGCTGCTTTACCATATACTTTCCAGGTAGGGCTATTGATATAAAAATCATTCAAAAACTTTACTCTTGTTTTCATATCAGTAAAACCGCGCAGCCAAACAAATCTGTCATGGACGCCATTAATTTTATATTCTCCCAATGTGTAACCCCCCAGTTCATTCATAGGAGCAACAAATTTTGAATGAAAATAGTGGCTGAATGCATCAGCTAAATTTGGATTTAGCAAATAATTACGAAGCTCTAAAACATTAATGTTTGGAGCATTTTCTTGCCTGTTAAGTGTCATAATATTTTCTTTTACTTGCTTTCATCCCCTGCCGTGTCGTCCTTTGCGTAAGGCATGGAGTAAAGGCACGGCTTAGGAGGAAATATATAAAAAATTATTGCTCGTGTCGTCGTGTGATTATAGTTATCGGCGGAGCTGACCGTTGAGATTCAATCATTTGTTTTTCCAAATTCATTCGCCGGGAAAGGTTTAATATTATTTTAAAATCATTCTCTTTCAAAAGAAATTAATACATGCAATCTATCAAATTAACTTCTCAAAGACTTTGTACATAAGATGCATTTGCTAATGGTAGTTTTATTTTTTTAAGGGGTGAATTTAAATGTATGCGTTCGTGCTACTTTTACCAGAGGATAGATAGTGCATTTAAAAATGTTAATGCCCTCAAAAAAATTCTCAATGCGCAGCAAAGTAAATGCTCGGCCAATGATACCAGAACGGCCCTGCTGTATAAATTCCTTCCCAATAAGCCGCAGTTCCAGTTGAAGGACCATCTCCATTGGAGTCCCCTAAATGACTGTCGTCATTGTAAGATGTAAACACAACTCCCGGTCCATTATAGTTTTGAATTTGAATACTGCCCGATGGTATTAGAATAGAAAAACCGGGTGTGGTATAGCGGGCAAACTTCAGCACAACGCTGTCGCCCAAAGTTAAAATTTTGTTTACATCGAATGCCCACGAATTACTGTGCCAACCGCCAAGTACATAAGGAACCTGTTTGTTGGTCCAGGTCATGCTGCCCGCCTGGTCAATATCAACGCAATCAACATAAATGGCATTGTTTTGATTGAAACTGAATTGATTGCTGTTATCAAAGTTCGTTGCTATTCCTATAAGAACGGGATGCCCATGGTTGGAAAAAAATATATTATTATTTGCAACGGAACTCTGGGGGCACCTGGACATATTCAATGTGGCATTAATCTGGTTCAGTGTGCCTGCGTTATATTCAAAAATCACTTTAGTTACAGAATTATTTGCTCCGATTCCCATGTCTAATGCCTGCTCATAATTAGGCGATACATTGCCGCCGGCATACTGTATGGCGCCACCAGTAATGCTATTGCCCGAACTGCTGCCAAGGGAAATACGAGACCAATCCCCATATTTTTTGTTAGCCGCTGAAGATGTAAATACTGCATTCCTGGAAATGAGTTTGCCACTAGCATTAACATTCATCCCTACCCCCAAATCGAAGGTTATGGTGGCGCCTTCAATAGTTAGTGCCGCATTCACCTGAACAGTACTTGAACAGTGATAAATATGACATTGATCCCAGGTGGTTGGGGTATTAATACTGGCGCCTACCTGTACAATCTGCGGAACGCAAGACAAGCCGATATATTGGGAATCCACATCTGTTCCTCCGGGTCCGGTGGCTGTCAACGTTACTATAGTGTTTGTTAAGTAGGGTGCAAGTGTTTTATATAAATGTGTTGGATTCACTGCAGTTGAAGTATTATTAACCCCGCTAGCAGTGTCACCAAAATTCCATAAATAACTTGTTGCATAGGTGGATGTATTCGTGAATGTAACAGTTGCCGGAACTTTAAACGGTCCACTGAATGTAAAATTCGCAACCGGGGCTGTAACTCCCGAAATATTCAAAATAATCCCCAAATCGACGGTAAGATTATGCCCGTTTGTATTTAAAGATTTACAATTAGCAGGTATATCTATGTGAATGTCGTAGTTTAAAATAATACGCGTTGTATCGGTTGGAATAATATTGTTGTTCCAAACTGTCTGGTCACTCCATGCTCCTGATTTTACATTTGTTACCTGTCCAAAACTAATATTAACCAGAAGAAAAAGAAAGATGGTAAAATATATTTTCATTAGATGAATATACTCAATCCAAAGAATTTTTAGGATATTTTTTAATTTGAAAGATAAGGCAAAGCTCTCTTGTTTAAATATAAAGAATGTATGCTATTTGCCGTTCTGGCGTCAATACATCAAAAGGAGTCCTCAAGGCCGGGATTTCATCTAATCTATTTTGAAATTCAAATTATGCCTGTGCACAATTTAAACCTTTAGCGAACCACGGAATGCCCTGGCGGCATAGTAAGATTCCGCACCGTTGTGATATACGAAGACATGGTCGTAGCGGCGATCACAAAAGAGGGCGCCGCCTAAGTTTCTAATCCCTGCAGGTGTTTTCACCCAGCTCGATGTTTTCGCGTCGAAATTTCCGAGTTTCTGCAACTCCCGATATTGTTCTTCCGATAAAAATTCAATGCCCATGGCAGCAGCCATCTCAACGGCGTTATTTTCCGGTTTAGGTTCTTTCCTTGACTCCAGCCCTTCGCGGT